>JBNGED010000019.1:0-5406 GCA_049975605.1 Sediminispirochaetaceae bacterium
GGCACTGAGGGTGCTGCGCGCCCGGCTCTACGAGGTGGAGGAGCGCAAGCGCCGGGAGGAACGCGCCGAGGCCCGCAAGAGCCAGGTCGGTTCCGGGGACCGTTCCGAACGGATTCGAACCTACAACTATCCCCAGAACCGGGTCACCGACCACCGGATCAACCTCACCCTGCACAAGCTCGACCAGGTGATGCAGGGCGAGCTGGACGAAATCATCGAGAACCTGAAATACTCGGCCCGGCAGGAATATCTTAAAGAAGCAGAATGAACACCGTACGCGACGCACTCCTAGAAGCCTCCCGGCTGCTTGCCGCCATGGAGACCCCCTTTCTGGACGCCACGCTCCTGCTGGCCCACACCCTCGGTGTCAGTAAGGAAAAGCTGCTCGCCTCTTACCCGGATGAACTTCCCCTTTCCGCGCAGAACGAATTCCGCGGGTATCTGAAAAAGCGGCTCGAGGGCTACCCGGTGAGCTACATCCGTCATAAGAAAGAGTTCCTCGGCCTTCCCTTTTACGTGGACAACAGGGTCCTCGTTCCCCGGCCGGAGACTGAGACCCTCGTGGAACTGGTGATGGAGCACGCCGACACGATCAGCGCCTTGAACTCAGGCGATACCGCCGGCTCCGGCCGGCCGGCCCTCAAAGTCCTCGACCTCGGCACGGGCAGCGGCTGTATAGCTATCAGTCTCAAGTACCTGCGGCCCACTCTACAGGTGACCGCCTCGGATGCATCCGCCGCCGCCCTTAAGGTTTGCGGTATGAACGCTCTTCATCTTCTCAGCGAGCCCCTGCCCATGATCAAGTCCGACCTCTTTTCCGGAATCGATGAAAAATTCGATGTAATCGTCAGTAACCCTCCCTACCTCACCGACAGCGAAGTTGCCGAGATGGAGCGGAACCACTGGCCGGAACCCCGGATGGCGCTGGCCGGAGGGGATGACGGACTCGACATTATCCGTATACTTATTAATGAGGCTCCCGAATATCTGGAAGACGGCGGCACCCTTTTTATGGAGGCCCATATCAACCAGATCGAGACTATCAAGACGCTCCTGCATGCGCACGGATACGGCACGATACACGCATTCTGGGACCTTACCGGCAGGAACAGGGTAGTAAGCGGGAAAAAACCATATGCTGAATCGCATTGAGAAGTTCAAACAGAAACTCAACCGTTACACGCCGAAGGAACAGGAGACCATCATCGAAGCCGCCCTCTGGGCGAAGGAGCTGCACCAGCAGCAGCTGAGGGCGAGCGGCGAACCCTACTTCATACATCCCCTCAAGGTGGCCGAGATTCTGGTCGACATGCAGCTCGACTGCGAAGCGGTCATCGCCGCCCTTCTGCATGACGTCCTCGAAGACACCAAGGCGGAGGAGGCCGAACTCAGGAGCAGGTTCGGGCGGCAGGTCGCCAACCTCGTCGACGGAGTAACGAAGATCTCCATCGTCAAGGCCAAGAGCAAGAGCGTCCAGGAATCGGAGACCATCCGCAAGATGCTCTTCGCCATGACCAGGGACATCCGGGTCATCATCATCAAGCTGGCGGACAAGTACCACAACATGAGTACGCTTCAGTTCCTGCCCGTCGGCAAGCGCAAACCCATCGCCACCGAATGCCTGGAGATCTACGCTCCCCTCGCCGACCGGCTCGGTATCTCCTGGATGAAGAGCGAGCTCGAAGACCTTGCCCTGAAGGAGCTGAATCCCGAAGCCTACAACTACATAAAACAGTACCTCTCTTCGAGGAAGATCGAGCGTTCCTCGTTCCTGAAAAACGTCGAGCGGCAAATCTACACCAACGCCAGGAAAGAGGGAATTGAAATCACCGTCTCCACCCGGGCCAAGCATTACTACTCGATCTATCAGAAGATGAAAAGACGCGGGAAGGACATCGACGAGATATACGACCTGCTCGGTATCCGCATCCTCTGCAGCACCACCAATGAGTGCTACACGGTACTCGGTGTGGTCCACAAGCTGTGGCCCCCCATCGAGGGGCGCTTCAAGGACTACATCGCCATGCCCAAGGCCAACCACTACCAGAGTCTCCACACCACCGTCATGTCCAACGAAGGCCGGCTCCTGGAGATCCAGGTGCGGACCTACGAGATGCACCAGACCGCCGAATACGGTGTCGCCGCCCACTGGTCATACAAGCGGGGGTTCTCCGGTCTCCGGGTGAAGCCGGAAGAACTGCCGATCATCAACAAGCTCAAACAGTGGAACCGGAACTCCCAGCGCGAGACCTTCCTTCAGGATATCCAATCAGAGCTCCTGCGGGACTCGATCTACGTCTTTACCCCCCGCGGGCACATCATCGAACTGCCGAAGAATTCCACCGCCATCGACTTCGCCTACCACATCCATACCGAAGTAGGGAGCCACACTGTCGGCGCCAAGGCCGACGGCTCGATAATACCTCTCAACCAGCCCCTGAAAAACACCCAGGTCATCGAGATCATGACCTCCAACAAGGCCAAACCCCATGTGAACTGGCTGAAATTCGCCCGCACCGCCCGTGCCCGTCAGAAGATAAGGCACTGGCTCAACAAGAATGAGGAAAATCTCTTCATCGACAAGAGCATCATTGCCAAGAAGAAGCCTTCCCAGGCTGAGGCCCGTAAGGAGGAGGCGGAAAAACCCGAATCTGCCGGAGCGCCGCTTGAAGGTGCGACCATCATCAAGCAGGTCGTTGATCGCGCCAAAGTTGCCTTCCGGATCGGTAATGAAAAAAACATGATGATCAGCATCGCCAAATGCTGCAACCCCACCACCGGGGACGACATCATCGGTTACGTCAGCCGCGGCCGGGGAATCATCGTGCACCGGCGGGACTGCCCGAACCTCAAACACATCCAGGACTTCGAGAACCGGAGCATCGAAGTGGAGTGGGAAACCGCCTCTCCCAAGGAAGTGCGCCACTTCCGCGTCACCAGCAGAATGACCAGCGACCTTTTTTCCGAAATAGAAGGGGCGGTACGCAAGTACCGCGGGCACCTCATAGAAGGGCGTCTGGAGGAGGATGAACGGGGCAACCTCAGCGGACGTTTTTCCATGGAACTCGAGAAGAAGGACGACTACAAAAAAGTCATGAAGTCGATCCGGACGATCCCATCGGTAATGAATATCCAGTCTATTTAAGCGTTTCGGACGGATTCCCCCGGATCGCAGCCTATAAATTAAGCACTTTGTGAATATCGAGCCAGAGGGTCTCCCGGTCGATGGTCCCCTTCAGGTAGAGTGACAGGCCATCCTTGATCTTCGGGGGGAATTTTTCCCAGTACTTCTTCTGCCAGTCCGGCATCGCCCGGCGAAGCAGGGCCTGTTCCCGTACCGGCATGTTCCCTTCAGAGTAAACCAGGAACTGCTCGATCATGGTGACCAGCATGTCCTTGGGAATCGCGGAGTCGTAGTCATCGTCCACTTCTTCCCGCCTCTTTTCCGCGGCTGATTGCCGGAGCCCCCCCTCCGGATCGGGAATCCAGGCGTGAAGGAGCTCGCGCACCTGTTCGTCGCTGAGCTCCGGCGCTTCCTTCCGGATGATATCCACCGCGTAGTTGCGGATCATGTTGCGGATAGTGTCCTTCGAATAGCTGATCTGATCGGCTACCGAATGGGCCACCGTATCGGCGAGTTTTTTCGGAGAGACCCGCAGGAAGCCGGGCTCACCCTCGCCGCTTCTCCGCTCGAGGGCGGCCTTTATTACCTCGACATCATCGTTCGTGGCTTTGTTGAGGATGGCATCAACGATTTTGTACAGTTCGTCCCTTTCCATATGGCAGTCGCGGCTCCTTCCGGCCCGGCGGGACTTCGACGATCAACCGCCCGTCCTGCCCGGCTCTTCTCGCTTCATCCGGCCTTTTTTCAGACGTTGAATTTGAAGTGCATGACGTCGCCGTCCCGCACGAGGTACTCTTTCCCTTCTATCCTGAGCCGTCCGGCCTCCTTCACCTTCTGTTCGCTCCCCAGCTCGAAGAGATCTTCGCAGTGGTAGACTTCCGCCTTTATGAAACCCCGCTCGAAGTCGGTGTGAATCACTCCGGCGGCCTTCGGAGCAGTGTCGCCGGCGTGGAAGGTCCAGGCACGGTCTTCTTTGGGTCCGGCTGTAAAAAAAGTTCGCAGGCCGAGCATCTGGTAACCGGTGTGGATGAGCCGGTTCATGCCTGACTCCTGCAGGCCGGCGGACTCCAGGAACTCGAGCCGTTCCTCTTCGCTCTCGAGGGCGGATATCTCGGCCTCCAGCTTGCCGCAGATCGAGAGGGCTTCGGAGCCCTCTTCCGCGGCTATCGTTCGGACCGCCGTTACATAGTCGTTGTCCTCGAGGATACCCTCCTCGTCGACGTTACAGACATAGAGCTGGGGCTTCATCGTGATCAGGTGCAGGTCCTGGAGGAGCTTCCGCTGTTCGGGGCTGAACTCCAATGAGCGGGCGGGCCTCCCCTCCTGAAGAACTTCGTAGAGCTGCTCGAGCAGGGGTGCCTGGGCGGCGGCCAGTTTGCCGGCTTCGGTTTTCACCGCCTTGATGACCTTCTGGTTTTTTTCCTGCCGCTTCTGTACCGTCTCCAGGTCGGCCAGGGCCAGTTCGGTGTGGATAATCTCTATATCCCGCTGCGGATCGATACTCCCGCTCACATGGACCACGTCGGGATCGTCGAAACACCTGACGATATGGATGATGACACCGACCTCGCGGATGTGGGAGAGGAAACGGTTGCCGAGGCCTTCCCCCTTGCTGGCTCCCTCTACGAGTCCTGCAATGTCGACGAATTCGACGATGGCCGGTATCACCTTCTCAGTCGGAATGAGGTCGCTGATCCTCTTCAATCGGGGATCGGGTACATTCACGATCCCTACATTCGGATCGATGGTACAGAAGGGATAGTTCGCCGCCTCGGCCGGGGCGGAGGAAAGCGCCGAAAACAGCGTCGATTTCCCCACGTTCGGTAATCCCACAATTCCGCAATTTAGTCCCATGTTCGTAACCTGCTTCAATTAAAAGTTTGCATCGGATGATTCACGCTAAAACAAGACGGGGAAAAAATCAATCCTTTACCGGGGCTGGTGTGCCTGCCGGGTTGGTGTGCCTGCCGGGCCGCCGAACCAGGCGCACTCAATCCTTTACACGGGCCGGTGTGCCTTTCCGGGCGGGTGTGCCTGCCGGTCCGCCGAACCAG
This sequence comes from Sediminispirochaetaceae bacterium, assembly GCA_049975605.1. GTDB lineage: Bacteria > Spirochaetota > Spirochaetia > DSM-16054 > Sediminispirochaetaceae > DSBN01. The sequence continues at coordinate 5,179 of JBNGED010000019.1, forward strand.
GCGCGCTCAATCCTTCACCCGGGCCATAAAGTCCCGGCGTCAGCGCTCAATCCTTTACCCGGGAAGACCGTTCGAAGGCCGGACAGTGATGACCGGTGGAACGGTATACAGCTGCGCTCGGCAGCCCCCGTGTCTTCACTCCGAAGACCCTGCATCCCCGCGGGAACCGCGGGTCCCAGGTAACGTAGAAATGCCGGCACTTGAGACAGTCGGGCGCTCTCTCAGGTT
>JBNGED010000019.1:5416-9819 GCA_049975605.1 Sediminispirochaetaceae bacterium
AGGTTCGGCGCTTCTCATGTTCCCCGGCCTGCTGAAGCTTCCCGGCCCGCTTTTGTTTCCCGGCCCGCCCATTTTTCTCCCCCCCATGTCCGAATATTACAGTCCGACGAGAATAATTGCCACTACCGGAAAGAGCTTCATTACTATATCCATAGCAGGCCCGACGACATCCTTCAGGGAATCCCCGATCGTATCGCTGATGACAGCCGCCCGGTGCGCATCGGACCCCTTACCGCCGAAGGCCCCGGATTCCACGTACTTCTTTGTATTGTCCCATCCCCCGCCGGCATGATTGGCCCAGAGTGCCAGAAGCGTTCCTGTGAATAGGACCCCCAGCATCACTCCTCCAAGCATTGCCGGATCTCCAAGCAGCCATATCCCCACAGGCAGACCTATCGCCGCGGCGCCTGTCCGGCACATGTGGACCTTCATCCGGGAACTGCAGGCATCTATCACCTGCTCACGCTGTGAAGTCATGTCCGCGGAGGATTCGCCCTGCAGCAGCTGCCGAACGATGTTCAGTGTGTTCAACAGCACGCTGTTCACCGCACGCAGGAGATGAGAGGCAAAAAAGAAGGGAAAGGCGGCCCCGATCAGGATTCCCGCCAGAACATCTATCTCGGTGAGATCGATCACCTCGATGTGGGCGATTTTTTTGTACACGACGAAAAGGGCAATGGAAATAAAGGCGGCCGAACAGACCGTATACCCCTTCCCGACCGCGTTGAAGGCGTTCCCCATTACATCGAGTTTATCGGTCCGTTCGCGGGAAGACGGCGTGAACATGGCAAGCATCGCAAAGGCGCCCGCGTTGTCTATTATCGTTCCGGCGGCGTCCACCCCGGCGTGAACGGCGGCACCGCTCATGAGTCCGAAAGCCGCTATGGTCACCCCGTAGAATCCGCTCAAACGGTAGGCCAGCAGGAGCGTCCCTATCAGCGTCAGCAGAGGCAGTACGGTGGAGCCCATTCCCGTTGCAAGTCCCTGGATAATAGACGGAGTTATACCTTCACCCGACGCGGCGGCAATCGAAATCACCGGCCGACGGCCGCTCGCCGTGTAATATCCGGCGAAGAGGCTGACCAGGATGCCGCAGAGGATGCCGACGGCATATGCTCCGGAGATACCGTACGCCTCAGCCGGCTCCATCATATAAAGTGCCGGAGCTGCACCGGCGGCCGCCAGCACGATATGGGTCGTTACGAGCCACCGCATTACCGCCGTTTCAGGTCTCCCGTATTCCGGGGTTTTTATAAAAATGAGGGCGAGAAAGGAGATTACTATACCCGAAGCTGCAAGAACGAGAGGCAGGTAGATGAAGGCTGTCCTTCCCGATGCGGCTCCGACGAGCATACAGCTCAGGAGGGCGGCGGCATAGGATTCGCTGAGGTCGAGGCCCAGACCGGTAATATCGTTTACATTGTCGCCCACCGCATCGGCGAGGGAGGCCGGATTGCGGGAGTCATCCTCCTCCAGTCCCTTCTCGTATTTCCCGGCGAGATCGGCGCTTATGTCCGCAGCTTTGGCGAAGATACCGCCGGCGGAACGTCCCAGGACTGCTACCAGTCCGGCCCCGAGGGTATACCCGAACAGATTCGGCAGAACAGAACCGCGGAGGGCCTCCGGCCCCGAACCGAACAGAGCTGTCAGAAGGATCAGAAGCAGCGTTATTGCCGTCAGAGAGAATCCGACTACTGCGAAGCCAAGCACGCTGCCCCCGCTCAGGGCGGACCGCAGGGCCTTCATGGTACTCCGCCTTGCGGCCAGCACGGTCAGGCGGTTCGAATAGACCGCCGCGACGGTACCGCACAGCCCGGCGCCTGCAGTGACAATCGCTCCGAGAAGGAAGGAAAGGACCACCAGACGGGAGTGTCCGCTCTTCAGGAAAAAGAGTGGGAGCCCCGCGATTCCGATCAGGGCTGCAATTATACGGTATTCGCTTCCGACGAAGCTTAGCGTGTGTTTCTTCACCAGTGCCGAGTAGCGGAGAAACCCCTGATCTTCGACCTGCCGCCGGCTTAGAAGAAAGGGTTTCACGATCGAGTAGACCACTGCCGCCAGTCCCGTAACGAGGGGCGCTCCGTAGTATAACCAGTACATCGTCTTCTTATACCAGATGCCGGGGTTTGATACAACTGTCGCGGGCCGATTGACTTAATACCCGCCCCGGTTTATCGTTTTATTGATGAACGAGATACCCATGCTGAAAAATACCGCTCTGCTGGTGACCCTGAAAACTCCGGATATCGAAGAGAAGCTCTGCGGGCATTACCTCTCTGAACTGCGGAGCCTCTGCGACACCCTCGGAATAGATAGCCTGGATCAGATCGTAGTACCGGTCAGGCAGCTCCATCCACGCTTCCTGGTCGGCAGCGGGAAGGCCGAGGAGATCTGCCGGCGGGCGGAAGAACTCGAGGCGGACTGCATAATTTTCGATGATACTATCTCACCTTCGCAGCAGCGCAACCTCGAGCACATCAGCGGACGATGCGTGATCGACCGGCAGGAAGTGATCCTGGAGATCTTCAGCGAGCACGCCCGCACCAGGGAAGCTATGCTGCAGGTTGGACTGGCGCGGATGGAGTACAGCCTGCCGAGGCTGAAGAGGGCCTGGACCCACCTCTCCCGGCAGCGCGGAGGTATGCGCGGCACGCGGGGCGAAGGCGAGACCCAGCTGGAGGTCGACCGCCGGATTGTTTTAAAAAAAATTACCAGGCTGAAAGCCGATCTCAAAAAACTGGAAGCCCAGAGGAGTACGAGACGTAAACAGCGGACGGGGATACCGGTCCCGACCGGCGCTATCGTCGGATACACCAACGCAGGCAAATCTTCGCTTCTGAATGCCATGACCGGTTCAAAGGTCGGAGTGGAGAACCAGCTCTTCGCCACACTAGATCCGACGACCAGGAAGATGGAACTGCAGGGCGGCACCCGGATCCTGCTCACCGATACGGTCGGATTCATCCGCAAGCTCCCCCACTCTCTGGTAAACGCGTTTCACAGCACCCTGGAAGAGGCTGTCGTGGCCGATTTTCTCCTGCATGTCCTGGACGCATCGAACCCGGAAGTGGAGCACCACCTGGAGACCACCAATGAAGTCCTGGCCGAACTGGAGACCGAAGACATTCCCGCCCTGCTGGTCTTCAATAAAATCGATGTGTGCGATGACGAATATCAGCTGGAGCATCTGAGGCGAACATATCCGGACGCACTCTTCGTTTCAATAAAGACAGGGGCAGGAATCGGGGAGGTTGCAGCTTCCATCGAGCGGCTGCTCTTCGAAGTAGTGCCGAGGGTCCGCTTTCACTTCCCGATAAGCCGTTACGATCTGGCGGCGGAGGTGCACCGCAGCGGTACAGTCATCGATGAGACCTACGAGGACAGCTATGTCTCGATCGAAGCCAGGGTCCCGGTCCAGCTCAAGAAGAAGCTCTCCGGCTACATAGCGGTCTGAGGAGGATCCAGCGCAATGAACAGCCACGGTCTGACCGCCGATATCATTGTCTTCGTTCACCTGCTCTATCTCCTGTTCACCGTAGGAGGAGAGGCGCTGATCCTGACAGGCGGTATTCTGAAGTGGCGCTGGGTCCGCAATCTTCCCTTCCGCATCACGCACCTTGTCGCGGTGGTGCTGGTATCCTTAGAGGCTGTCATCGGGATGCTCTGTCCCCTTACCGAACTTGAGTACACCCTCCGGCGTGCGGCCGGACAGACCGTCGAGGAGGAGATATCTCTGGTGGGCCGGATCATCCGGTCTATCCTGTTTTATGATTTCCCCGCCTGGTTCTTCACCGGTCTGTACGTGGGCTTCGGTATTCTCGTTATTCTGACTCTGTTCCTGTTTCCGCCGGCGCGGAAAAAACACGGATAAGACCCCGGCGTCAGCTGTGCCGGAGGAGTATTCGCTTTATGCTTCCTCTTCGACGAATCCGGCAAATTCGAACAGTTCGCACTGTATCCAGATGAAGTTCTTGTTCTCCGACGGTACCAGAAAACGGGCCGATTCGACCTCGGAGCCGTCCTTCGTAAAAACCGTGACGCTCTCGATCCCGAGGACCGGATACTTTTTACCTCTGAGAAACAGCTTGGCGGTACTGATATAGTTGGACGACATATGGGGAAAAAAATCCTTAAAGGCTTTTTCCAGATCATTTTTCACCTTCACGTAGAACGGCAGAGCCTGTTGTACCATGGAAAATTCCTCCTCAGACCGCGTTGCGGTTTTATACCATTATCTTACTACCACTATCTTAGCTGTAAAAAGTGAATCAGGCAAGCTTCTCTGGCGCCAATCTTCCCGACGTGCCTGAAGAGGCTGTGAAGTGAAAAGGACCTGAAAAGTGAAAAGATCCTGAATAGGTAGCGGGGCTTGAAAAACACGTCCATATTCCTTATCTTTTAAG
>JBNGED010000019.1:9829-13418 GCA_049975605.1 Sediminispirochaetaceae bacterium
ATTTGGAGGGAACATATGAGCTCACAGGAATTACATCACTCTTTTTCGGTTGAAGGCATGACCTGCGCGTCCTGCAGCCGAATCGTCGAACGAAGCCTGAACAAGGTCGAAGGCGTGAAGTTCGTTTCCGTCAATCTGGCGACCCACAAGGCCTATGTCGTGGCGGATGAGTCCGTCAGCGTCGGCGACATCGAACAGACGGTTGAAAGCAGCGGGTATTCCTACCGGAAAGAGGTTCCGGGCAACGATATCCTGAAAGAGCAGTTTTCCGCGGCCCGGCGGAATATCTTCCTGGCGCTTGCAGTGACGCTGCCTCTGATGGCGCTCATGCTTCTCCATATGCTCGGAATTCACGTCCCCTATTTTACCCTGATTGAAGTTCTCGCGGCCGGTTTCGTGCTCTTTTTTCCCGGTAGATCGACAATAGCAAGCGCCTTCACCGCCCTGCGGCACGGACACACCAACATGAACACCCTGATATCGGTGAGTGCCTTCGTTTCCTGGTTCACCGCGGTACTCAGCGCGGCGGGAATACAGCAGATATCCTTCGGAACCATAGCCGCTATGATTCTGACCTTTCACCTCGGCGGCCGGTACATCGAGGCCAGGCTGAAGCACCGGGCTGCCCAGGACGTCAAGTCCCTCCTCGAGATACAGGCAAGTTCGGCCAGGATCCTCGTCAATGGAAACATCGAAGAGCTCCCCGTCGAGGCGGTCAAACCGGGAGCAGTCGTTCTGGTCAGAACCGGGGAAAAAATTCCTCTCGACGGCAGGATCATAGAGGGTTCGGCGTCCATCGATGAGTCGATGGTCACCGGCGAGCCGATTCCGGTCCATCGGGCCGAGTCGGAACAGGTGATCGGAGGAACCATCGTACAGCAGGGATCTCTGAGGATCGAGGTCGAGAAGGTCGGGGAAGACACCTTTCTGGCCCAGATGATTCGCCTGGTCGACGAGGCCCAGTCCGCCCGTGTCCCCCTGCAGGCGCTTGCCGACAGGATCAGCTTCTACTTCGTTCCCATCATACTCGTCATTGCATTTCTCTCCGGCTTCGGCTGGTACCTTCTCTACTCCGAGCTCCAGCCCCTGCTCCGATGGGCCTCCGGGTTTCTGTTCTGGATACAGGCCGACCCCGGCCCTCTCGCCGCGGGTCTATTCGTCTTTGTAACCATCCTCGTGATTGCCTGTCCATGCGCCCTCGGCCTTGCTACGCCGATAGCTCTGGTGGCCGGGAGCGGGAAGGCCGCGCGGAACGGTATCCTGATAAAAAACGGGGAAGCCCTGCAGCACAGCAGGTCGCTCCGCTACATGCTGATGGACAAAACCGGTACCCTCACCCGCGGGAAACCCCGGGTGGAGGCAACTTCACTTTCTCACGAGGATCTTCTGCCCGTGGCGGCGGTTGAATCGCACTCGGTCCATCCACTGGCCGCGGCTATCGTCGATTATGTCAATGAGACGGCCGGGGAGACCGGGCCGGCAGTCAATCCGGAGGTCAAGGTTAGCGATCTGGAAGAGACCTCCGGTGAGGGGATCTCGGGTCGGGTGGATGGGCACCTCTACCGGATCGGTAAACCGGCCGATCCTTCCCGGTATGCGGAACACATGGAGAAGGGCCATACAGTCGTGGAGATCGAAAGAGATTCGATCGCCTTCGGCTGGTTGGCGATCGCCGATCCCGTCAAACCGGATGCGGCCGAAGCAATCGCAGACTTGAAAAAGATGGGGATCATAGCAGTAATGGTCACCGGCGACGCGGAGACCACCGCCAGAGCAGTAGCCGATCAGGTGGGGATCCATGAAGTCATGGCCGGCATCAGCCCCGACAGGAAAGCGGAAATCGTACGTCATTACCGCAGAAAGGGGGACCCCGTCGGCATGGTCGGGGACGGAATCAACGACGCGGCGGCGCTGAAGACCGCCGACGTGGGCTTTGCCATCGGTACCGGAACGGACCTCTCCATCGAGAGCGCCGATATCGTCCTCATACGCGACAGCCTGTCCACCCTGACCTCGGCTGTCTCCGTCTCGCGGCAGACCGTCACGGCGATCAAGCAGAATCTCTTCTGGGCGTTCTTCTACAATCTGATTGCCCTGCCTCTTGCAGTTATGGGTTTTCTACATCCGATCATCGCCGAGCTGGCCATGCTGTTCAGTTCGATAAATGTCATTCTCAACTCACTGAAAATAAATCTTGGAGGTAACAAAAATGAAACTGCAGTTCAACGTACCTGATATGTCCTGCCAGCATTGCAAACACCGCATCGAAGAGGTGGTCGGCGGCTGTGAAGAGGTTGAATCCGTCAACGTCGATCTCGACTCGAAGATAGTGAGGGTGGACTCGGCACTTGCGCCCCCCGCTCTGATAGCGCTCTTCGACCAGGCCGGGTACGATGCTTCGCTGATCGAGAATTAATCGTGGCCGCTGATACGGGCCCCTGAGCCTGAATACCACGGGGGCTGCGACAGGTTCTTAAAAACGAATCGTGACCGGTCTTCCGTCCGGTAGCGTGTCGAATCGGATCCAGCCGTTCTCCAGAAGTTCGTACTCGAGCCGTGTCCCGGCTTCATTCTGTATGGACTTCACTTCGAATCCCGGGGGCGGCAGTACATCCAGCGTGAGCGGCTGGTCATAGAGAATGTCATCGAGCCCATCTTCAAGGGTCAGGACCATATTTTTCTCCGTAATCGCCCCGATCTTCAATTCGGCGGCGTGCCGCTCCACCGCGTATCGGTATACATCACCGAAGGGCGCCACCCAGCAGGCCCGCTCCCGCAGAAGGTCCAGAAGGGCTTCGAGCTTGCCGATCTTTATCGGCTCCCAGCCGTTGCTTCCGGTACGCTCCCCGTTCGTGATGAAGCCGTGAAAGGCAAAGACTATCCAGCCCCTCCGCTGAGTGTTCAGCTCGAGTCTGCGATCCCAGGCTGGGAGGCTGTCGTGTGAGAGCACCATCACCGAATGGATTCCGTACGGAACTTTGACAACGGGTCCGGAAGGGAGCCCCTTTCCGCCCCGTGAAGCCAAATAATATCTCGCCGCTTCGGATTCGAGCCCCGGGGTGGTCCTCCAGAAGGGCCAGCAGAAGGTCAGCCCCCCTTCGGGAGGAAGATAATTTGAGGGCAGATTCCTCCGTATCTCGACTGCGGATTCCCGCAGTTCCTGCTGTATTTTAACGTGATTACCGTCCACCTCGAGCTGCCGCATGTCGGGATGGTCCACGCTGTGACTGCCGATCTCATGACCATTGGCGAGAAGTACAGCCGCCTGTTCCCAGGTGAAGAGATCGCGGGTCGCATCTCCGTCCCGCCACTGCCCATCAGCCCGGGCGCCGGTGATGATAAAGAAGCTCCCTCGAATTCCATCTTCTTCGAGAATCGGTGCGGCATACGCGAATTGATCCAGGGTGCCGTCGTCAAACGTAATCGAACAGGCGGACTGTTTTCCCCCGCCCCAGGTGAGAATTCTGCCGCGCGCCTCGTAGCTGGATCCGGCCAGATCCATCCAGGCCGGATCAGTTTCGCCGGCTTCGCTCCGCACGGGCTTTTCCGCGGGATCAACATGGCTAACAGGCTCGGCCGGCAGAGCTGA
>JBNGED010000020.1:0-13282 GCA_049975605.1 Sediminispirochaetaceae bacterium
CCTCTGTCCCATGAGGAAGTGATGCAAACGGGGGCCATGGTGAAGGAGAAACTGCTGGCCCTCATAGGGGAGGTCCTGCGGGCCCTGTGATTTTGGCCTACCCCAAAGCTTATGGGTACTGATCTTACAGGTACTGAACTTATGGGTCGCCGGCGGAAGACCGCGGGCAGGGAGACTTTTTTCTCCGGCCCTGAAAAACAAGGATCACCTGAGAGATAAAAATAGCAGTCATGCCCGCACCCGAGAGAGCGGTCAGATGCTCCCCGACGAAGAAGATCCCCAGCATCGCCGCCGTCAGCGGTTCGGCAAGAGTCAGGGTACCGACCGTTGAGACTCTGACGGATTTCAGACCCCGGCCGTACAGAAAGTAGGCTAAAGCTGCTGATATAAAACCGACGTACAGAACCACCAGGATACCCCGGGGGGAACCGTAGATCCATGCCGCCGGGTAGAAAAAGAGCACTGGCAGGAGATAAATGGAGCCGATGAGAAATGAGACCCCCATGATTCCGTCGCTGGCCTTGTTCTGAATCAATCTGTGGGCAATGAGGGTGAAAAGGGAATAGCTGAAGCCGGCGGTGAGAGCGAGTGCAATACCCCGGCTGTCGATCTGCACGGAATTTCCGGTTCCCAGGGTGAGGAGTCCTAGACCCGCTATGGCAATGACGGTAGCCGTAACCCACCTGACCGACAGTTTTTCCCTGTCGAATACAACCCCCAGCAGACCGGCGAAGATGGGGCAGCTCCCGATGGCAACCATTGTTCCCACCGCGACGCCGGTGTAGGCAATCCCTGAAAAGTAACTCAGCTGGAATGCGGCCTGGCAGAGGCCGGTAAACAGGAAGATCGGCCGGAGAAAGAACCTCCTGTCGCTGAACTCTCCCCGTATGAAGGCGGCGGTACTGAGGATGATTCCCGACAAAACAATACGGATAAGGCCAAGTACCGGAGGAGTAGCTCCAGCCGGCGCCAGTGTCTGGGCTGTTCCGGTGGTGCCCCAGAGGACTGCCGCCGACAGAATGAAGAGATAGCCTGTAAGCGGTGATCTGTTCTCGGGATCAGACACTTTATTTCCGCTCCGGTTATGAACTATGATGAAATGAGTTTAGAGCGAAGAGGTAAACTATGCAAGCACATATGATTCGGGATATTACCCTTGCACCAGAGGGAAGACGGAAAATCGACTGGGTCAGGATGAACATGCCGGTCCTGAACAGGATCGAGGAGGATTTTCGCCGCCACCGGTATTTCGATGGTATCCGGGTGACGGTCTCGGTCCATCTGGAGGCGAAAACCGCCTACCTGGCTGAGGTTCTGGCAGCCGGGGGCGCCGAAGTCTCGGTCTGCGGCAGCAACCCGCGGTCCACCAAGGATGATGTGGTCGCTGCTCTGGCTGAAAGCGGAATGCATGTGTATGCCTGGTATGATGCCACGCCGGTAGAGTTCAGGGAGCATCAGAAGGCCGCTCTGGATATCCGGCCGAACATCGTCATCGATGACGGCGGGGACCTGGTGCATCTGCTCCACTCGGAAAAGGCGGAGTATCTGCCGGAGGTCTACGGGGCCTGCGAGGAGACCACCGCGGGGGTGCTGAGAAACAGGGCCAGGGAAAAAGACGGCATACTCAAGTTCCCGGTGCTGGCGGTGAACAACGCCTTCTGCAAGCACCTCTTCGACAACCGCTACGGTACAGGACAGTCGACCATGGATGCGCTGATGCGGTCGACGAACAAGGTGATCGCCGGAACGACCTTCGTCGTCGCCGGATACGGATGGTGCGGGAAGGGGGTCGCCCTTCGCGCCGCCGGAATGGGCGCCAGGGTCATCGTAACGGAGGTCGACCCGGTCAAGGCCCTCGAAGCGGCCCACGAGGGATTTTACGTCATGCCGATGGAAGAGGCTGCCGCGCTGGGGGACTACTTCGTTACCACGACGGGAACTAAAAAGATTCTGACGGCCGAACATTTTGAGAATATGAAAAGCGGCGCGGTACTGGCCAACGCCGGACATTTCTTTGAAGAGATCGATACCGCCGCGCTTTCCGAACTGGCTGTCGAAAAGCGGGAGCTGCGCAAGGATGTAAGCGGCTATCGTCTGTCGGACGGCCGCTGGATACATGTCATATCCGACGGAAAGATAGTCAACATCTCCGCGGCGGACGGGCATCCCGCCGAGATCATGGACATGAGCTTCGCACTTCAGGCGCTGTCGGCCCGCTATGTCGCCGAACATCACGCCGCCCTCGAACCGAAGGTGATCAGGGTACCCGACAGCATCGACTATGAGGTGGCCCGCTACAAGCTGGAGGCGATGGGAATGCGGATAGACGAACTCACCGAAGAGCAGCAGGCGTACCTGGAAGCGGCGGATAAATAGGGCGTGATACGGCGCGGGTACAGTATGGATCCGGGCAGATCAGGGTGAATCCGGATCACTGGCGGATCGGCGGACTATGAGGCAAGCCGGCTGATTATTCGGACACCAGATCGCGGGCGCAGCGCCGGGCCTCTTCGATGATGGTATCCTCGTCATCAACCCTCCGGTTCCGCATAAGGATCTCCCCGTTACAGATCACCGTATCGATGGCCTCTTCTCCGCAGGAGTAGACCAGGTTGGAGATGGTGTTGAAATCCGGCACCATCTTGTAGTGATTGGGATTGATCAGCATGAGATCGGCGTAGTCGCCAGGCTTAATTTGCGATGAGATATTCGGATAGACACTCGTTTTCCCACCGGTAGCTATGGTAAAAATTTCATCGGCGGTCATCAGTTCCGTGTTCAGAAAATGGTGCTTCTGCAGGAGGGCCGCCGCCTTCATCTCTTCGCACATGTCGAGATTGTTGTTGGAGGAACAGCCGTCGGTGCCGAGCATCATCGGCACCCTGTGGGCATTCAGATCGCCGAAGCGGAAACAGCTGCCCGAGGCGAGCTTCATATTCGAGACGGGATTGTGTACCACCGTGACCTGATGCTCCGCAAGCAGCTCGATTTCCCTGTCGCTCAGCCACACCCCGTGAGCAGCCACGATATTCGGGCCGAGAAAACCGATACTGTCCAGGTATTCAACCGGGCGCATTCCGCAGGCGGCTACGCAGTCGTCGACCTCCTGTCCGGTCTCCGAGAGGTGAATGTGTACTATCAAGTCCTTCTCCCGGGAAAAATCCGCAATCCGGCGAAGGGTATTTGCGGATACGGTGTAAACCGCATGGGGAGCGGGCGAAAAGATGAGTCTCTTGTCGGTGTTCGCGTATTCGCTGAATTTAGCCTCCAGATCGCTCAGGATCTGTTCGGTAAGCTCCTCGTTCAGGTGATCGATAATGGCCGGCCCGACTGCCGCCTTAATTCCGGAATCACGGTAGGCCTTCCATGCCTGCGGAAAGTGAAAATACATGTCGTTGCAGAAGGTGGTGCCGGTCTTTATCATCTCCAGGGCCGCCAGCCGGGTGCCCCAGTAGATGTGGTCGTCCGTCAATTTGGCTTCGGCGGGCCAGATTTTCTCCTCGAGCCACGGCTGGAGCTTCATATCGTCCGCAAATCCCCTCAGAAGTGTCATCGCGGCGTGGGTGTGGCCGTTTTTAAAGGAGGGGACCGCTTTTTTCCCCTCGGCGTCGAGAACGGTGTCCGGGTCAAGATCCGGCGGGACGGCGTCTGATTCATACACTGCGGTGATTTTTTCCCCGTCTATAAATATTGAAACAGATGTGTCGTCCACAAGAGCGTTGGTTATCAACAGTCTCATTGCTATCCTCCGTAATCTGAAGTATGGTACCATGAATGATCACAACTTGAAAGCTCGGACGCAAAGGGTAATACGATGAAAACGGCGGCAGTTATCTTTGATATGGACGGCCTTCTCTTCGATACGGAGAGGCTGTACATCGAGCAGAGCAGAATTTCGGAGAAGAAGTTCGGCCTGGCAATACCGGAGGAGGTTCATTGGGAGGCCATTGGGAAAACCCTCCAGGATGCGCAGAAGGTCTATGCTGAACGGTACGGCCGGGATTTTCCGGTTGAAGATTTTATGCACGCCACAAAGGAGCTGGTGTACAGATACATTGAAGTAAATGGTTTGCCCGTAAAGCCCGGGGCGCTTGAACTGCTGAGGGAATTGAAGGACCGGGGTTTCTGTGTAATTCTCGCCAGTTCGAGTCCCCGCTGGATGATTGAAAAGAACCTGCAGCTGGCCGGTCTGGCCGCTTTTTTTGATTTTACCGTGAGCGGGGAGGATGTGGAGAGAGGAAAGCCGGCCCCGGACATTTTCCTCCATGCGGCGGCCCTGGCGGGTGTCGACCCGGGGGAGTGCGTAGTCCTGGAGGATTCAAACAACGGGATTCGGGCGGCTTTTGCGGCGGGCATGCGGCCTGTAATGGTCCCGGATATAAAGCCGCCGGAGCCGGATGTGGCTGAGATGGTCTACAGGGTGTGTAGAGATTTAACAGAAGCGAGAAATCTAGTTTGTAGATAAATGGTGTTATTTTGTTTATTATTACTTACATAAAAGACAAATAGAATCTCAAGTATGGTGTAACAGGATAATTACATTTATGGTAAGGAAAAAGAACGGAAAAAACACCAATTTTCGACAAACTGGGAAATTTTTCTTTGGTACCGCCACCGCCGCGTACCAAATCGAAGGCGCTGCGGCCCAGGACGGACGCGGGCAGTCTGTCTGGGACGCATTCAGCCGCACCCCCGGAAAAATAAAGCCCGGACATACCGGAGACGTGGCCTGCGACCACTACAACCGCAGCAGCGAAGACATCCGGCTCATGGGCGAACTCGGTGTGAATGCCTACCGGTTCTCGGCGGCCTGGCCGCGCATACTGCCGGAAGGGCGGGGGGCCGTCAATCAGGCCGGAGTGGACTTCTATTCCCGGTTCATCGACGAACTCCTGGAAGCCGGCATTACCCCCTTCCTCACGATGTTTCACTGGGACCTGCCGCTCGCTTTGCAGAAGGAGTACGGCGGATTCTCCAGCCGACGGTCGGTACAGGACTTCGGGGAATACGCCGAACTGCTGGTTCAGCGCTTCGGCGACCGGGTGAAGCACTGGATTACCCTCAACGAACCGTGGGTGTACGCCATAGTAGGGAACCTCCTGGGAGTTCATGCTCCGGGGAAAAAGAATCCCTGGACGGCGCTGAGAACCCTGCACAACCTCCTGCTTGCGCACGGGGAGGCGGTAAAGCGGGTCCGGAGCTTTTCCGGGGATTCCGAGGTTGGAATCACCCTGAATCTCCTGCCGGTCTATCCGCATTCGGACCGCCGGAAAGACAAACAGGCCGCGGCGGTCGCCGACCAGTTCGTCAACAGTCTTCTGCTGGATCCTATATTAAAGGGCAGCTATCCGGAGGAGCTATGGAAACGGCTCAGTTTCATTCGACCGAAGGTCAAAAGCGGAGATATGGATCTCATTCACACCCCCATCGACTTTCTGGGAATCAACAACTACACCCGTGAGAGGGCGAGATACCGGCTCTTTATTCCGCTGCTGCATCTGGGAATGACCGGACTCGAGGTCCCGCCTGCCGAGTTTGTGAAGGACGGCGTACAGCATACGAGCATGGGATGGGAGGTTTATCCTGAAGGTTTGTACGAGCTGTTGACCCGGATCAGGGACGAATACGGGAATAAACCGGTTTACATCACCGAAAACGGCGCGGCTTTCGAGGACGATCTGGTCGACGGGGAGGTCCACGACACGAAGCGGATTGAATTCCTCGAAGCATACACTGCTCAGGTTGAACGGGCTGTCCGGGACGGCTGTGATGTGAGGGGGTACTTCGTCTGGACGCTTCTCGACAACTTCGAATGGGCGGAGGGCTACGATAAGCGGTTCGGACTGGTGTATGTGGATTACCAGGATGGACAGAGACGGATAATCAAGGACAGCGGTCTATGGTACAGGGACTATATTAAAAAAATGGGCGGACCCTGAGAGCTCGGACCCTTTACATTTATCGTATTTAACGTTACCAATTATAGAAACATTTTTCACCTCCACACCCCAAAGGGTTGCTGGAGAAGGATACAGGGAGACAGGCAATGGATGTTGACATAAAAAGCTTTCACCCGCTTGAGGTCAAGGTTCTCCTGCATGTGCAGCCGGGAGAAGAGATTACTACGGAGCGACTGGTGAAGGAGCTTTCATTCAAAATAGGGCAGTGCAATCAGGCCTTCAGCTGGCTGACGGGTAAGAATCTGCTCGATGAAGCCCGGCGGACACAATCGGTTGTGTACGAGTTGACCGAGCTGGGTCATTCATTTGCCAGAGAAGGTTTCCCGGACGAGAGGATCGTCGATCTTCTGGAAAATGAGGGGGCTCTGAGGATGCCGGATATCGCCGAGAAGCTCGGCCTCGAGAACCGCGATATCGGCTCGGCCTTCGGGCAATTGTCCAAAGAGGGCGTTCTCTCCATGGACGGGGAGAAGAAGGTGTCGACCACCGGCAAGGGCCCGTCCCCCAGGATGAAGGCAATCAGAACACTTCTGGATAAGGCTGTACAGGAAGGCCACATTGAACACTCCGGGCTGAACGGGGATGAACAGGAGGCTATCGGTAAGATCAGCAAGAAGCGCGGAGCTTCCGGGGTGCCCTTCAAGGCCTCCGATCGTGAAGAGATCGTGTACGTCATGAATGATACGGGCAGGCAGGCTCGTGAAGCCCTTGTTCGTTCCGGTGTTACAGGTGAAGAGATAGGCGCCGTTACTCCCGATATGCTGTCGAAGGGGACATGGAAGGAGAAGTCTTTCCGCGAATACAACATACATTCTCCCGCCAACCGCGTTCTGCTCGGACGGCGGAATCCCTACGGGGAATACCTGCACTGGGTGAAGGACAAGCTCACTTCTCTGGGATTCGAGGAGTTCGACGGGCCCCTGGTGGAGACGGAGTTCTGGAACGGCGATGCCCTGTTCATGCCGCAGTTCCACAGCGCACGTGATATTCACGATGTCTATTACGTAAAAAATCCAAGTCATGCCAGAGAGATCGAACAGCCCTACCTGGACCAGGTGGCGGCCGCCCATGAAAACGGCTGGAAGACCGGCAGCCGCGGATGGGGTTACACCTTCGACCGGGATTTCACCCGCCGACAGATCCTGAGGAGCCAGGGCACTGTACTGTCCGCCAAACAGCTGCCCAAGGCGAAGGTCCCCGGGAAGTACTTCGGCGTTGTCCGATGTTTCCGGTACGATCAGGTGGATGCGACCCACGGGGCCGATTTCTATCAGACCGAGGGGATCGTTCTCGGTGAAGATGTGAACCTGAGGACTCTGCTTGGTCTTCTCAAGATGTTCGCCGAGGAGATTGCCGGGGCCGAAGATGTGAAGTACGTTCCGGGATATTTTCCCTTCACCGAACCCTCCATCGAGGTCCACATCAAGCATCCGGAACTGGGCTGGTTCGAGCTGGGCGGCAGCGGGATCTTCCGTCCGGAGGTATCCCAGGCGCTCGGAATCGACGTGCCGGTCCTCGCATGGGGTCTCGGTATCGACCGGATGGCCCTGATGCACCTGGGGCTGAACGATCTGCGCGAGCTTTTTTCATCTGATATCGAAAACGTGCGTCTGAGGAGGAATCAGTAGTTATGCCCAAAATCGAAGTATTCAAGGATGCTTTTTATTCATATGCGGGGAAAAAATACACGGAGGAACAGCTGGAGGAGATTCTGACTGTCGCCAAGGGTGAGCTTGACGGCAAGGACGAGGCTAAGGGTATCCTCAAGATCGAGCTGAACGATACCAACCGGCCGGACCTCTGGACCATGAACGGACTGGCGCGGCAATTGAGGGTGTACCATTCCGGCAAGATTCCGAAGTACGATTTCTTTTCAACTGCTGAGAAAAAGCTAGACTACGGCGATCGTGTGGTCAACATAGATCCCTCGGTGAAGAATATCAGGCCTTATGAGATCGCCGTCGCGGCGCGGGGGAGGAAGATCGACGAGGCCACGCTGAAGGACATCATTCAGACCCAGGAAAAGATATGCTGGAACTTCGGCCGCAAGCGGCGCTCCATCGCCATCGGTGTTTTCAGGAGCGATCTGCTCCAGTACCCGATCACATACCGGGCGGCTGATCCGGACAAGACCAGATTCGTTCCCCTGCAGATGGAGAAGGAGCTCAGCCTCCGGGAGATCATCCAGCAGCATCCCAAAGGTTTGGAGTACGGCCATATCGTGGCCGATTTTCCCGCATTTCCCTATCTGGAGGACGCCAAGGGGGACACCCTCAGCTTCCCGCCGGTGATCAACAGCGCGTACACAGGGGCGGTCGAAGTGGGGGATGAGAATATCTTCATCGAAATGACCGGGACCGAACTGAGGGACCTCATTCTGACGACCAACATCGTGGCCTGCGATCTCGCCGACGCGGGCTTCGAGATTCTGCCGGTGAAGATCGTTTTTCCCTTCGATACGGAGTTCGGCAGGGAAATAGTCAGTCCCTTCTATTTCCAGGAACCGATGGAAGTCGATCTGCCCGATGCAAGCAAGATGCTTGGCGTGGAATTCAGTATGGATGAAGCCCTGCAGGCGCTGAACCGGATGGGCGTTCCCGCCGGGAAGAGCGGCGATGAGAAACTGACGATCCAGGTACCCCCCTACCGCAACGATTTTCTTCACCCGGTGGACGTGATCGAGGACATCATGATCGGTCACGGCATGTCAAATTTTGAACCGATCATGCCTTCCGATTTTACCGTCGGCCGTATTACCCCGGAGGAATCCTTTTCACGGAAAGTACGGGATATCATGATCGGACTCGGTTTCCAGGAGATGATGTACAACTACCTCGGGTCGAAGCGGGATTTTATCGACAAGATGGCTATTTCGGGGGATGAGTTCATTCAGATCGAGAATCCGATGACCGAGAATTACGAGTACGTGCGGGCTTCGATCATGCCGAATCTTCTGAACAGCGAGAGTGTTTCGGCCCACGCCGTGTATCCCCACAATATATTCGAAGTAGGGAAGACAGCTTTTCTGAATGAGGAGGACAATTCCGGGACGGTTACACGCAATATCCTTGGTTTCCTTTCCGCCGACGGAGAGATTGGTTTCAATGAAGTGTCCGCCCATGTCTCGGCTGTTTTCTACTACCTGTCGAAGGATTATACCCTGCAGGAACTGGATGATCCCCGCTTCATCCGGGGACGTTCAGCACGGATCCTGTGCGGCGGGCGGGAAGTCGGAGTCTTCGGGGAAGTGCACCCGCAGGTGCTTGAGAACTGGGGCATCCAGGTCCCCTGTACCTGTTGTGAGATAGATATCGATACTTTAGCTATGGAGAGTTGATATGGAAGTGAAAATCGATGCAGTACAGCTCGAGTGGGAGGAAGAGGCCAATATCATAGTAGGCCAGTCACACTTCATCAAGACGGTCGAGGATATTTCCGAGATTGTCGTCACTTCGGTTCCCGGCGTCGAGTACGGTCTGGCATTCTGCGAAGCTTCGGGTCCCGCGCTGATACGGACCTCCGGCAACGATGATACCCTGATCAGGCAGGCGGCTGCCTGCGCGCAGAATGTCGCCGCCGGGCACAGTTTTTTCCTGATCATCCGCAACTCTTATCCGATCAACCTGCTGAACCAGATCAAGAACTGCCAGGAAGTGGCCAGGATCTTTGCCGCCACCGCAAATCCCCTGCAGGTACTGGTCGGGGAAACAGACCAGGGACGGGGCATCATCGGCGTAGTCGACGGGTTCAGACCGAAGGGGGTCGAGACTCCCGATGATCAGAAGGCCCGGAAGGAACTGCTGCGGAAGATCGGATACAAGTTCTGATCTGAAAAAAAACGGTCGAGGATCCCTTCAGAGATTGTCCCTGCAGGGCCTCGTCCGCGGATCCCTCCCGATCCGACGGCCTCTTCTACTGTAAATTTTCCCGCCCTTGCACCGATACTCAAACTGTACCATAATAATGGCATAACTCTTTATAAAGCGAGAAATCGATGAAAAAGATCCTGGTCATTGATGAATCCCCACTTTTTCGTAACTACCTGGTGAAAAAACTGACGAGCTACGGCTTCGAGGTGAGGCAGGGGGCGAATGGTCTTGACGGTTGGGTCAAGATGCGGAACGAACTGCCGGACCTCATTATCATGGATTACTATCTGTCCAGGAAGAGCAGCGGCGAGCTCCTCGAGGACAAAGCCAGGAACCGCAACTGCGCTCCCATTCCGGTAATCATGGTCGCTTCCCAGATAGACAAGCGCAAGGTAGTCGAACTGGCGAACTTCAAGGTGAACAAGATAATTTCCAAGCCCCTCAGGATGGAGCAGCTCCTGGATACTATCTCTTCCCTCCTGGGAGTGGAACTCAAGACCGATGACACCCCCTGTATTATCGAAGCCCATTTCAATGAGAATATTCTGTTTATTGAGATCTCACAGGGACTGAACACTGAAAAAATCGAGCAGCTGCAGTACAAGGTAAACGAGCTCCTCGAGCTCTATCAGGTCAGGAGCCCCAAAGTCCTGATCATGATGTCCAGCCTCGATTTTCCCCCGGAACATTACAGCAAGCTCGACACTCTGCTCAAAGTGATAAAGAGGTATGCCCAGCCCAACGGAAGCCGGATCAAGATACTGACCGGGAACGAGTACGTGAAGAACGCGGTCGAACAGACCGAAGAGTACCAGGATATCCTCGTCTACAGCAGCCTGGACAAAGCGATGGACTCACTGCTGGGCCTGAAGGCGGATAACATCGCCCACGATGAAGTTGTCCGCGAGAAGCTGCTCACATCGACGGCCCCGAAGAAGGAGCAGGATGAAACCATCCAGCTCAGGTTCGATGAGAAGGCTACCGCGACGGGCAGGGGAGAATCGGCTTCGCCTGGTGAAGTCGGGAAAGAATCCGCCCTTTTCAACCGGGAGGTCGAAGTGGCCGTCGTTGATGATGACATCGTCATCCAGGAACTGCTGAAGACGGTCTTCTCCGATACAAAATGGAAGCTGCAGGTCTATCAGAACGGCAGGGAATTTATAACGGATAAAGAGAACCATGAGTTTTCTCTGGCCTTCCTGGATCTAATGATGCCCGAGATGAATGGATTCGAGGTTCTCGAACATTTGAAAAAAGAGAACGACAACATGCCAGTGATCGTCTTCTCCGCGCTTTCCCGCCAGGAGACGGTGGTCAAGGCGGTGAGCTACGGTATCAAGAGTTATCTTACCAAGCCCTTGAAGCCGGAGCAGTTACTGCGGAAGGCGGAGGAAGTTCTGAGCCTCTCATTCTAATACCCACTCTGTAAACAGCGAGGTGGCCCTGTGAGTTCGGCTTTGCTTAGATCAATATTCAGCGAATCCCCGATTGGAATAGTGATCCTGACGAAGGAGGGCAGGATTCTGTCGGCCAATCGCTCTTTTCTCAATCGCTGCAGTCAATCCAGCGTGAGGAACATGAATCTCTCCCAGCTTATCATCTCCGAGGACCTTGACGCCTATTCGACGGTCTTCGATCGAATGTCAACCGGCAAGACAGATGCTTTCTCCACCGAGTTGAGATATCGTTCCTTCGAGCACAGCCAGCGCTGGATACGAATGACCCTCTATCCGGTCGTTGCAGTCAGGAGAAAAATCGTCGTAGGTTTTTTTGAA
Source organism: Sediminispirochaetaceae bacterium (assembly GCA_049975605.1). Classification (GTDB taxonomy): domain Bacteria; phylum Spirochaetota; class Spirochaetia; order DSM-16054; family Sediminispirochaetaceae; genus DSBN01. The sequence goes on from JBNGED010000020.1 coordinate 11,605, forward strand.
GACGTAACAGTGCAGAAGGAACGGGAAGCCGAACTGCGAAGGCAGAAGGAGAGCTCCCGGAAGGCCCAGGAAGCGGCGGAGAAGGAGACCCGGGTCAAATCCGACTTCCTGGCCAATATGAGCCATGAGATCAGGACACCGATCCACACCATTACCGGAATGAGCGAACTCCTCGGAGAGACGAAGCTCGATCCCGAACAGCAGGAGTATGTCGATCAGATCGAGTTCTCCGCCGATGTGCTGCTGAGTCTGATAAACGATGTTCTCGATTTCTCGAAGATAGAAGCGGGGAAATTGTCCCTTGAAAAAATCGAGTTCGATCTGCAGAAGATGGCCGAGGACGCGGTCGATCTGGTAGCCCTGGAAGCACACAAGAAAGGACTCGATACCGGGGTCTTCGTTGAAAATAACGTACCGACGCAGCTTCTCGGCGACCCGGTCCGTCTCAGGCAGATTATCGTGAATCTCTTCAACAATGCGGTGAAGTTTACCCAGGAGGGTGAAGTCGTCATTACCGTTTCAAAGGAGGAGGAGTACGCGAACAGCGTTCTGCTCAAATTCTGCGTGCACGATACGGGGATCGGAATACCTGAGGAGAAGAAGAACAAGCTCTTCAAAGTTTTCAGCCAGGTGGACTCATCCACCACCAGAAAGTACGGCGGGACCGGCCTGGGGCTTTCCATATCGAAAAATCTTGCCGAATTGATGCAGGGAAGGATCGGCGTGGAAAGCAGGGAGGGACGTGGATCCACATTCTGGTTCACCGCCCATCTGGAAAAACAGGGTGAGCCCGACTTCTACGCAACCCTTCCGGCAAACTACTTTCAACAGAGGATCCTGATTGTCGATGACAACACCAGACTGAGGGGTTACCTGCGGCACTACCTCGAGCAGTGGGGCTGCAGGGTGGAAGAGTGTTCCGACGGCCCCACGGCGCTCGAACGGCTCAAGGAAGCAAACACTGCGGGCGAAGACTTCGATATCTGTCTGGTAGACCTCCTGATGCCGAAGATGGACGGCTGGCAGTTCGCCAGTGAGGTGAACTCCAATGAGACTCTTTCTCAGACCGCCCTGATCCTCATGAGTCCCACCGGTAAGAGCGGGGATGAGGCCAAGATGAAGCTGCTTCACTGGTACAGGGGATACCTGAGCAAGCCGGTGAAGAAGAGCAGACTGTTCGAGATTATTTTCAATGTACTGAACGCGGAGAAGACGGGGGAGGCGGAGCTCTCTCCCATCCAGGAAGAAGAGCCGGTTGAACTGCTCGAGGAGTTGACCGGCGGCATTTTTCTGGTAGTGGAAGATCATGAGGTGAACCAGCAGCTGTTCAAGACGATCCTCGAAAATCTCGGACACGAAGTGCATATTGCCAACAATGGACTCGAAGCCCTGAAAGCTGTAAAAGGACAGTCCTACGATCTTATTTTCATGGATGTTCAGATGCCGGAGATGAACGGATATGAGGCTACCAGAGAGATCAGGAATCTGGGAATCGATACTCCGATCATCGCGGTCACGGCGAGCGCTCTGCGCGGAGAGGAGGAGAAGACCAGCGATGCCGGCATGAATGATTTTCTGGTAAAGCCGTTCAAGAAGAAGGACCTTCTGCCTCTCCTGAACCGCTGGTTCGAAGGGAACGGGGAAGGCCCCCTCCCGGTTATCGAAGAGCCGCTTCAGG
>JBNGED010000021.1:0-13268 GCA_049975605.1 Sediminispirochaetaceae bacterium
TCCGGCTATGAAGTGGCGGATGTCGCCGTAGACCTCCGCGAGGAAGCGAAAGGCTTTCTCGCGGCCGGAAGCGGGAAAGAAGCGCCAGAGGTTGGTCTTGATCGTTGGAACGGTGTAGGTGAAATACCCGGCTGTAATGGCGAATACGATCAGTCCGGTGGTAAAGTTCGGCAGGTTCTGAAAAACGCTGTTGACGATAGTGACACCAAGCTGCGCGGTCCGTTCGAGGAGACTCCCTCCGGCGTCCTGTAGCGCCCCGGTCACTTCGCGTCCGAGAGTGCTGTCACCGAGCATCTTCGGCAGGTCGAATGATCCCACTGATTCCTTCAGAAGCGGAAAAAGCCGCTTGCCCTCGTCGAGAACTATGGGGACTATCCTGGATACTCCCAGAATCAGAAGTGAGAAAATAACGAAAGTCGATATAGCTACCGAGGCTTTGTAGGTGAGGAATTTCAGCCTGCTCAGCTGCCGGGCCGGCACTTCGATGATGAGGGAGAGGTACCATCCGAATGTCAGCGCCCCGACGATACTCGGAGTAAGGCCGTAGAAGATACAGTACAGGGTGAAATAGCCAAGAAGGAAGAGACCGGCCCGGTCGAAGGGTGCATAACTCGGATCTTCAGCCCGGTTATTAACATGATCAACATGAGGATAACCAGTGGTGTTTTTGCGCCGCAGGTGCCGGTCGTACTGCATAGGCCTGAACTCAGCTTGCCTTGGCCTTGCCGTCGCCGAGGCTCAGGGGATACCACACCTGGCTGGGCGACTGTACCGCCCGGCGCTTCGAGATGACCAGAAATGCTATGATCACGAAGAGGACATATCCGAAACAGACGCCGACGGCGGTCCACATAAGAGCCGGATTGTTCTGGGTGGCACTGTATGCCGGCAGATTGATGCTCAGAATCAGCGGTATCGCCAGCAGGAATGTGATCCCCGTCGAGAACATGTAGTCCGAAGCGGCAGGAGTCTCGAAGTTGGGATCGATGACCCGCAGCAGGGCGAGGCCGGTCGGCATGGTACCGGTGGAGACTCCGTATACCAGGAGCATCCGGTGGAACTGGTGGTCGGTGAAAATACGGGAACAGAACCATGGGACCAGCCAGAGGGCAAGGATACCGGCGATCGTGCTCATGAGCGCAATCTGGATGATGTACTGCCCGACTACAACCAGCGAAATGGCGCCGATTGCGGATGTGACCATGACATCAACCGACAGTCCGGATATTCTGCTGAGAGTGTGATTGTCGAAGGTAAAGCTGACCTTCAGCTTCACGGCAATGAATCTGAAGAGCATAGCTACTACGGCGGAAAAAACGAAGTTGATTCCCCAGAGATTTACCGCCAGTTCATAACCGAGAGGACCGATCAGGGAGAGGAGCGCGGTGAGTCCATTCAGCAGGAGGTAACTCAGCAGGTAAACGAAGAACACGAGGCCGATATGATAGCTCATGGAATCGATGGCTTCTGTTTCGGTGGAAAGCTTGCTTCCGATTGGTTTTTCCTCATGGTCCTGGAACACCCCCGTACGGACATCCCGGCTCTTCAGGACTGCGATCTGTTCGCGGTTCACCCAGCCGCGGCGGATGCCGTAATTAATAAGAAAAACACCTCCGAAACAGGCCCAGAGGAATCCTATGGCGGCGAAGGTGAGCCCTACCGTGCCGGCTCCCGGGAATCCCATGGAATGCCAGCCGCTTCCGATGGCGAATGCCTGACCGGGACCAAGCACGAAGCCGAGGGGCAGCAGGAACCCGAAGGCCGGAAACAGATTCGGAAAGATGGTGGATATAAAGAGTATGGTAATGAGCAGACCGCCGAAGGCCTGTACGGCGTACTGTGACAGGACGGCAACGGAGGTGGGGAATATCGCGGACTTGACCCGTTCACGGTTCTCCGGAGGCTTCCGCAGCGTCATAGCGATAAAAGAAATGTTCAGCAGGTGGTAGACCATCTCCCCGAAGCGCTCGGATGTGACATTGCTGCCGACGGATTCGTTCATCAGCGGAAAGAGGAAGTTATAAAGTATAAGCAGTATAAATCCGGCGGTGAGTGCATTTGGAATGAGATATTTTTGAAAAAAACGAACCCGTGCCCGGACATACGTGGCAATCAGAAGAGCTCCGGAAATAATACCCAGATCGAGTATAAGTCCCCATGTAAAATCCATAGAAGCCTCCTTGAAAAGATGAAGACATCGAGCAACGTAACTGTAATACAGCTCTGTCCGTAATGCAACGGTCGCCGGCCGAAATAATGTGAATTAGGGACCATTTGGCCGGCAACTTCTCATTTTTACGGAAGAGTGATAGTATGAACTATGAGCGATTTGAAAGAACGTGTTGAGATGGTTCGCGAACGGATCAGACAGGCCGCCGAGAGGGCGGGAAGGGACCCGGAAGAGGTCCGTCTGATGGCCGTTACCAAGCTGAAATCTTCCGAACAGGTCGCCGAAGCCTACGAAGCAGGTCTCCGGCTGTTCGGGGAGAACCGGGTACAGGAAGCATATGATAAGTACGCGGAGTTCCACGATGACGCGGAGCTGCACATAATCGGACATCTGCAAACCAACAAGGCCAGAAAGGCCGTGGAAATCGCCTCATGCGTTCAGTCCGTCGACAAGCTGAAGACGGCGGAAGAGCTGGAAAAGCGCTGTGCGGCCATGGACAAGATGATGGACATCTATCTGGAGTTCAACACATCCGGTGAGGATTCCAAGAGCGGATACCGATCCAGGGAGGAGATGTTCGCGGATATCGAGTATATAAGATCGCTGAAGCATCTGCGTATTCGGGGCCTGATGACCATCGGCCCCCTGACCGGGGATGAATCAGCGATCCGCGGCGCATTCCGGGAGCTGCGCGGGCTGTTCGAAGAGGTCCTCAGACGGTATCCGAATCTCCCCCTGAACGAACTCTCAATGGGGATGACGTCGGATTTCGAGATCGCCGTCGAAGAAGGATCGACTATGGTAAGGGTCGGCACCGCCCTCTTCGGGTCCCGTGAGTAGGTCTTCCATGAATTCCGGACGCCCCGCGTACACAATTACAATGGTTCTCGTTCTATTGACTGTCGCCGGAAGTTCTCATGTGTGGGGAGATCCGGGATTGGATTCTGCAGTGTACAGCCGTCCGGGACCGGGGGAGAACGTGTTTGCAGGACTCGATTACGAGCCGTACTCACCGGACGAATTCCCCGAGTGGGCCCATCAGCTGCGCAGGTACGAGACGATTTTTTTCGGATCTCTTCCCTTCGCCTTCCTTTTTACCTCACTGGGATTTGATTTCTACGCCTACGCGGCGAATGATTTTGATGATAATTATCTACCGCTGTTTCTCGGTACATCGCCTGAGAAGGAGGATTTCAACAACCGTACCATAGGGGCCAGAATAGCGGTGAGTATCTCCCTCTCGGCGGTGATCGCCTATATCGACTATCTGATCGAACGGAAGCAGGATGAAGCATCACCTTGAAGTGAAGGTCACCCAGGAGGATGCCTGCGGGCTCCGTATCGACCGTTACATCTCAGAGTATCTGAGTCTCTTCTCACGCAGCCAGATAAAACAGCGGGAGGTAGAAGTCTCCATCAACGGCCGGACGGTCAAGCTAAGTAAAACAGTTGCGCTTGATGATCTTCTCGAAGTCCGTTACAGCGATCCCGCTGAGACCGCCGTGGAGCCGGAGAATATTCCCCTCGATATTGTGTACGAAAACAGCCGCGCCCTCTTGATACACAAACCGCAGGGTATGGTGGTGCACCCGGCGGCGGGCAATTATACGGGGACCCTCGTACAGGCACTCCTGTATTACGTCAAGCATCTCGGCGACAGCTTCCGGGATGAAAATGTCCGTCCCGGTATCGTGCATCGGCTGGACAAGGAGACCTCCGGTATTCTGGTAGCAGCGAAGGACCCCGAAGCACTTCAGTTCCTGACCGCCCAGTTTCAGGAAAAAAAGGTCCGGAAGACATATCTGGCAATCGTGAAGGGGAAGCTGCAGAAAAGACACGGCGTGGTGGACCATCCGATCGCCCGGGACCCCCGCAACCGGAAGCGTTTTACCTGGAAGCGTGATGATGGGAAACCTTCCCGCACCGAATACAGGGTAATCCGGTATCTCAGGGAGGCCACCCTGGTACAGCTATCGCCGAGCACCGGCAGAACCCATCAGCTGAGGGTACACATGTGCTCCCTCGGCCATCCAGTCATCGGTGACACTCTCTACGGCCGGCCGGGAGGAAAATATGCGGGTTATACCCTTCTGCTGCACGCCTACAAGATATGTATCCAGCTGCCGGAAGAAGACCTTGCGGTCTACCGGGCGCCGCTTCCGGAGCACTTTAAGCGCGCACTGCTTCAGCTCGGCACTACAGCGCCGGGTTCTGGTCGAACTCGGTATGGAGCAGCTGCAGATCGGGATTGAACATCTTTTCCGCTTTGAGCGTGGAGGGCGGACCGTGACCGGGCAGCACAATGGTAGAGTCGGGAAGGGGGAAGAGCTTTTCACTGATCGACCGCAGGAGAATCGCCCTGCTGAAGCTGTTCTTCGTCGTTCCAACCCTCCCTGCAGCCAGCACATCCCCGGTGAAGATCATGCCGCCGATATGGTATACCAGGGAGTCCGGAGAGTGTCCCGGTACCTCCATGACTTCGACAGCGATATTCGAAGCACAGGTGAATTGGTCGCCGTCCTTGATGGGAATAGTCGGGAATTCGAGGATGTACGGGTTGAATGAGTAGATATCCGCGTCATAGATCCTCTTGAGGGTGCGAATACCCTTTACGTGTGAATTGTGCTGATGGGTTACGAGGATGGAGCGGATATAATAATGGTTCCCTTCGATCAGGTTGAGCAGTTCCGCATCCATGATACCCGGATCGATTAGGATTGCGTCCCCGCCTTCAGGCGGGCCGATGAGATAGGTGTTGGCGAAGCCGACAACGGCAAAGTGAAAGTAGAGCTTCATATCGGCGTGTCCTGCTCGAAGTGGGCTTCTTCATAATTGGAATACTTGAAACTGACTGTTTCCCGCACGCTGTTCACGAAATCGGTCTTTTTAAGATTGCAGTCGACGAATGAGACATTGGTGAGTACTGCGCTGGTGAAGTTGGAATAGTAGAGGTCCGAATCGTTGAAGGAGCAGGCGCCTGCATGTACTCCGAGGAAGTTGGTGTGTATAATGTCGGAGTCGGAGAAGTCACAATCGGTGAGTGTACATCCGGCGAAAACGCTGTATTTGATATCGGTCTCCTTGAAGCTGCAATTTTCAAAGGTCGAATACTGGAAGAAGCAGAGTTCGATATTGCATTTGGAGAAGTCTACGTTCCGGAATACGCCCTCCGAGAAGTTACAGACTTTGAAGGTATGGCCCGTAAGGTCCTCATCTTCTATGCGTATACAGGAGGCATTGAGATCTTTCCTGTAGGTGCTCTCCTTGATCTGCTGTATAATTTTGCGCGTACATGCTTCGGGATCATCAATGTGGTGAAGGCAGTACTCCTCGGTGTCAACCGAGTAGAGTTCGCAGTTTTCATGTTTGCATTTGTTGAAGAGGAACATATATATTAGATTACGCAGATCAGTAGTGATGTCAATAGGACGATTTGCGGATTATATGCTAAGATAGCGGCGAGAGAGAAACTTGTATGAAAAGTAATGCGCACAGTAAGGCGCGACCGATTGCGGTCTTCGATTCGGGAGTGGGTGGATTGCCCTATCTCTCCTGGCTGAAACGGAATCTACCCGGGGAGCGATTCGTATATCTTGCCGACAGGGCCAACTTCCCGTATGGAGAGAAGAGTGAAGAGGCGCTGCGCCGGATTGTCCTCGATACCGTCGGCCATTATATTTCAAGCCAGGATCCAAAGATCATGATAATCGCCTGTAATACCGCCTCGGTGGTAGCGCTGGCGGACCTGAGGGCACGATACGATATCCCCTTCATCGGGGTCGTTCCGGCGGTGAAGCCCGCCGCGGAAATGTCGCAGACCCGTTCGATTGGAATCCTGGCTACACGGCGAACGGTTCAGGATCCCTACACTGAGGAACTCATCAGTTCCTTTGCTCCCGACTGCAGGGTTTCCCGCTTCGCAGGAGTCGAGATCGTCGACCTGGTGGAGAACCATTTTTTTACTACCAGCGCGGAAGAAAAGAGAAGGGTCCTCGAACCGGCGGTAGACTATTTCCGGCAGCAGAACGTGGACACAGTGGTGGTAGCATGCACCCACTTTATCTTCGTACAGGAGGAGCTGCAGCGGATGATGGGGGAAGAGACGCGGGTGATCGATTCCCGTGACGGCGTCGGACGGCAGGCTATGAACGTGCTTGGCGAGCTTCGGCTTCTGACACGGGTAGAAGATCTGCCGGGAGACGACGGTGATCTGATAGACGGTGATCTGATAGACGGTGATCTGATAGACGGTGATCTGATAGACGGCGATCTGATAGATGGTGATCTGATAGATGGTGATCTGATAGATGGTGATCTGATAGACGGCGACTATTTTTTCGTGACCAGGGTGCAGAATGAAGAGCGATATCAGAGATTCGCCGCCGATTTCGCGCTGCAGTGGGGCGGAATACTGTGAGCAGCCGGATCGGGCGGGTTGCATTCGGGGCGAACAATATTTTTTCCATATTGACTGATGAAGGGTCGATGTGGTGCAGAATTAAGGGCAAGGTCCTCAGGGAAGACGAGGCTTCCTACAATCCCCTCGCGCCGGGAGACATAGTACGGATCGTTCCCGACCTGCATTCCCCCGGGGAAGGGCAGATCGTTGAACGTCTTGAACGGCGCAATTCGATTGTACGCTGGAACCGGAAGAGGCAGAAGCCGCAGACTATCGCCGCCAATATAGATCTGCTTCTGTGTATAAGCTCGGCCAGGAATCCGCCGTTCCGTCCGCGCTTTATCGATAGAGTGCTGATAGCTGCTTCGGGAATTCCAGTCATGGTTGTTCTGAACAAGAGCGATCTGGGAGCGACTCCGGATGTGGAGCAGAGAATGGCCGACTATCGGAGAATAGGAATTGATACTCTGAAGTGTTCGGTGGTGAGCGGCGAGGGCACAGCCGACCTGTCCGGCTTCACACGGGACCGTCTGTGCGCCTTTTTCGGACAGTCCGGAGTAGGCAAGAGCTCTCTCATCAACCGGCTCTATCCCGGACTTGATCTCGAGGTCGGGACCATATCCTCCAAGTATGACCGCGGGCGGCATGTTACCAAGAATTCGGTGCTGATCGAACATCAGAACGGCGGCGTTATCGACACGCCGGGGATCAGACAGCTGGAATTGGCCCTTGAAGATGCGGCTGGATTGGATGAGCATTTTCCCGAATTCCTTCCCTACATTTCGCAGTGTTCCTTCCAGCCCTGTACCCACATGCACGAACCGGACTGTGCGGTGAAGCGGGCCGTGGATCAGGGCGGAATACACCCGGACCGGTACGAAAGCTACGTCAGGATATTCATGGAACTCGAAGCAAGGAGAGAGTACGTTTAACTGTCATGTATGAACACACAGTGAGAGTCTTGGAATTTGAAAAAATCCGGAGCACCCTGGCCGAATACTGTCTCAGCGTCGAGGGTCGGGAACACGTCATGCAGGAAGGCTTCTTCTTCGACGCGCAATCGCTGTCGGACTTTCACGACTATGTCGAAGAGATGCACGAGTTTCTCAGAAGGGAGGACCTCCCTTCACTTGATTTTCCGGCGGTGCGTGAGCTTTACAGCCGGCTGAAGATCTCCGGCGCGGTCCTCGAGGGGGAGGAGATATACCGATTCGCCAGATATTTTCTGTCGGCGCGCAGACTCGGTTCATACTTGAAAGGGGCCGGTGAGTATCAGTACGATCTCCTGCCTCGGGAAGCAGAGGGAATCGGGGACTTCTCGGGCCTGAGCCGGGAGATTACCGGTATACTCAATCCAGACGGCACCGTGAAGGAGAGTCATCCCGAGCTCAAGCGGCTGAGATCCCAGTTGGCGGGGCTGCGTACCGAGCTCCAGCGTCTGGCCGGCAGCTACATGCATTCGAATGGGGACCGGTGGCAGAGCGACGTTCCAACCCAGCGGGACGGCCGTATGGTGCTGCCTCTGAAGTCCCAGTATCGCAGCATGGTGCAGGGGGTTATCCACTATTCATCGGCCCGGGGAAGCACCGTGTACATCGAGCCGCCGGAAATAATGGCCAAGAACAACGACGTCGCACTGGTGGAGCAGGAGATACGTGAAATAATTCTCTCGATCCTGCGGGATCTGAGCAAAGGACTGGCCGAACGCTGCGATGATATTGGTGATCTCATAGACCACATTGTCAGAATCGATTCCTTTCTCTGCCGCGGACGATACGCGCTCATCCACGACTGCACCCGCGCCCTTTCAAGAGAGAGGGGCTTCCGTCTGAAGAAGGCCCGCCATCCGCTGCTCCGTGAGAAGGCGGTTCCCATCGACATCGAGACGGGGCGGGACATCCAGGCTCTGATCATCAGCGGTCCCAACGCGGGAGGGAAGACGGTAACCCTGAAGACCGTGGGACTCTTTGTCCTGATGAACCAGTTCGGCATGCAGATACCGGCGGAGGAGGAAAGCGAACTGGCGGTATTCAACGGCGTGTACGCCGACATCGGCGACGAGCAGTCCATCGAAGGTTCGCTCTCCACTTTCTCCGGCCACATGGCTACCATATCCGATGTTCTCGCCCACGCCGATACCAGCGCCCTGGTACTCTACGACGAGCTCGGCTCAGGTACGGACCCGGGTGAGGGGGCCGCCCTGGCCATGTCGATCATGGATGAGTGTGTCCGACGGGGGGCCACCCTTCTGGCCACCACCCATCACAGTCTGCTGAAGAATTACGGCTACACCACACCCAGCGTGCAGAACGCCTCCATGGATTTTGACAGTAGTACCCTTGCTCCGAATTACAAAGTAATCGTCGGCTTCCCGGGGGAGAGCCATGCCTTTGATATAGCTTCGCGCAGCGGCCTTCCCGGAGTCGTCATCGACAAAGCCCGGGATTACATGGCCAGCGACAGCGGCGAAGTGAGCAGGATGATCAAAGAGCTCGAGAAGAAGCAGGCTGAACTGAGAGAGCTGGAGGAGGGCCTCGGGCAGCGTCAGGAGCAGCTGCGGCAGCAGATCAGAGAGCATGACCTGAAGGTCCTATCCCTGCGGCGGAGGGAACACGATCTGAAGGAAGAGGGGTACGGAGAGCTCAACCGTTTCCTGCGTCAGTCGCGACAGGAACTGGAGAATCTCGTCAGCGAGGTGAAGAAGAAGGGGGTGTCCAGGGAGACAACCAGAGGGGTCAAGGATTTTATCGAAAGGGTAGAGGAGCGGAAGGAAAGCGAAGAGACCGAGCTCGAGAGTCAGGAGATCGAATTCGCCGCAAACCGTGATTACCATTTCGAACCGGGCATGGAGGTGATAACCGGACCGGGAAGGAAACGGGGCACCATCATCAGGGCGGCGAAGAAGAACCGCTGGATCGTCGAGGTAGGCGCGATGAAGATAACTCTGCCGGAGAGCGAATTGACTCCGGTCCCCTCCGGCGGGAGCAGGCAATCAAACCAGCCGCAGGTCAGCTACGGCTACAGCAGTGACTCGCCCCCGCCGGCCGCGGTGTTTACCCTCGATCTCCGGGGACGAAGACTCGACGAGGCCCTCGAGATGTTGAACCGTCAGATCGACAACGCATTGCTGGCGAGTCTGAACGAGTTCGAGGTGGTTCACGGAAAGGGAGAGGGAGTGCTCCAGACCGGAGTTCACCGTCTGCTGCGGGAATCTCCGAGGGTGGCGAAGTTTTACTATGCCCGTCCGGAACTGGGCGGTACGGGCAAGACGATCGTGATGTTGAAGCAGGAATAGAAGGTTAACTTCCAACTCTCCTTGCGCAGCTGGTAAATTCCTTCTATATTTAGTGTGCGGAATACAAATATCTTTCTGCGGAGCAGACTATGAAGGAAAAGATCAGGAAGTTTCTTGCCATTCTGGCTATCGAGTTCGAAGATATGCAGGACGGAATGAACATGCTGGTGGAACTGGCGGAAGAGCGGTTCAAGCGTCATGAAATCACCGGTTACGTCTGGACCGAGAACACGGCTCTGCTCAAGCGGGAGAAGTCGGTCATCAAAATGATGGGCGACCGGATCGCCGGACTGGAACCAGCAATGTTCGAGACCCTCGACGAAGCGGAAGCGGAAGTGAAGAAGATCATCCGCGGAATGCCCGGAATTCCTCAGGCGGTGCCGGATTTCGTCGAGAGGCGGATCGCAAAGGTCCTCACCTATATTAACGACGAGTCGTAATTTTATAAAAAAATACCGATAAAATTGTTGAATTTTTTTAAGACCTCCATTAGTATGGTGACCTAGTATTAGGTAAATAAATATTGATTTGCTAGATAAAAACAGGGGCGAAAGGATATGCAAATGGATGTCCAGTTGAAAGAACTGATCGACCGAATTAAATCGGAAGGAATTAAAAGCGCGGAAGAACAGGCCGGCACGATAATTGAGGAAGCCGAAAAGAAGGCCAAACAGATCGTCGCCGACGCGGAGAAAGAGGCGGATTCTGTCCGTCAGAAGGCCGAAGCCGACGTGCGGAAGATGGAGCACACCGGCCGGGAAAGTCTCAAGCAGGCCGGACGGGATCTCATTATCTCACTGCAGCAGCGTCTGCAGGTCCTGTTTGACGAAGTCGTCTACACCGACACTGCCGGACAGCTCAAGGGTGATCCCCTGCAGAAGGTGATTGCTCAGCTTGTAGAGCACTGGAACGAGGATGTGCAGAATCTCGAGCTCCTGGTAGCTGAAGATGAACTGAAGAAGCTCGAAAAAGGGCTGCGGGACAAACTTTCGGCACAGCTTGCCAAGGGCATGGAGATCAAGCCGCTCGCGAATGTCGATGCGGGCTTCAAGGTCTCCTACAAGGATGGTTCGGCATACTACAACTTCTCAGCGGAAGGTGTAGCGGAGATAATCTCCGAGTTTCTCAACCCAAAACTCGCCGAAATACTGAAGGAAGCTGTAAAAGAACAGGAGTAGAGCTGTGCGGCAGTATTATTACATGATCGCCTCACTCCCTCTTTTAAAAAGTGACAGCCCTCCGCCTTTTGATATCGAAGATCTCTTCTATTCCTGCCGGGGTAATATTAAGGATTCCGACCTCACTCTTCTGGAGACCGTTTCTCTCGAACCGGGGGATTCAGCCGGGAATGAAATGCTGGAACGTTGGTATGACTGGGAGACCTCGCTGAGGAACGAACTGGTCAGACTTCGCAGCCAGAGGAAGGCCGCCGATTCGGACAAGTATCTTCGGGAAGGCGATGTTTTCCCCGGCGTCCCGGAGGTGGCCAGAGAAGCCTTCACGCAGGAGTCGCCTCTCACAGCAGAAGAGATCCTCAACCGCGCGAGATGGGCAAAACTTGAGGAACTCGAGGTGGGCCACTACTTTGATATGGTAAAACTGATGGTATATACGCTCAAACTGCAGCTGCTTCAGCGTCAGAGCAGATTCACCAAGGAGCTGGGACAAGAGAAGTTTGGTGCGGTGTATGATCAAATTCACGAAGATATACAAAACGCTGAAAAATTCGGAGAGCTTTCATGACAAAGACGACAGGTAAAGTTATAGGCGTGAACGGCAACATGGTGGCCGTTCGAGTCGACGGCGACGTGTCCATGAACGAGGTGGGATACGTCAAGGTCGGCGATCAGCAGTTGAAATCCGAGGTTATCAGAATCCGGGGAGATGTTGCCGAGCTGCAGGTATTCGAAATGACCACCGGTATCGGCATTGGTGACGATGTGGAGTTCACCAATGAAATGCTCGCCGTTGAGCTTGGACCCGGGCTGCTGACCAATATCTACGACGGGCTTCAGAATCCCCTGCCGAAGCTGGCCGAAGCGGCCGGTTTCTTTCTCCGGCGGGGGCTCTACATGGAAGCTCTTCCCCGGGATAAAAAGTGGGAATTCACGCCGAAAGCGAAGGCCGGAGACCGGCTCACTGCCGGAGAGACCCTCGGAACAGTACCGGAGGGGATCTTCGAGCACCGCATCATGGTGCCCTTCATGTACCGCGATACCTATACAGTTAAAAAAGTGACTGACAAGGGTGAATACAACATCGACGAGGAAATAGCGGTCATCGAAGACTCCAAGGGCGCATCGCACTCGGTGACTATGTGCTTCCAGTGGCCGGTGAAGCGGGCCATAACCGTTTACGACGAACGTCTGCAACCTGACACGTCGATGGTGACCAAGACACGGATCATCGACACTTTCATACCAGTTGCGCGCGGAGGTACGTACTGTATCCCCGGTCCCTTCGGCGCCGGAAAGACGGTGCTTCAGCAGGTGACCAGCCGTTATGCGGATGTGGACATCGTAATCATTGCCGCATGCGGAGAGCGGGCCGGCGAAGTTGTCGAAACCCTGAGAGAGTTTCCGGAACTGATCGACCCGCGGACCGGCAAGTCATTGATGGAGAGAACGATAATTATCGCCAACACAAGTTCGATGCCCGTAGCGGCCCGTGAAGCCTCGGTGTACACCGCGGTAACGCTGGCCGAGTACTACCGGCAGATGGGATTGAACGTTCTCCTGCTGGCCGACTCCACGTCACGCTGGGCACAGGCCATGCGGGAGATGTCCGGACGTCTGGAAGAGATTCCCGGGGAAGAAGCGTTCCCCGCATATCTGGAGTCGGTCATTGCAGCCTTCTACGAGAGGGCCGGAGTGGTCCGGTTGAAGGACGGTTCCATCGGGTCCGTAACCATCGGCGGGACCGTCAGCCCGGCCGGAGGTAACTTCGAAGAACCCGTTACCCAGGCGACGCTGAAGGTCGTCGGTGCTTTCCACGGATTGAGCCGGGACCGCGCCGAAGCGCGAAAGTTCCCCTCCATTCATCCTCTGGACAGCTGGAGCAAGTATCCCTCCATCGTTAACCTGGAGAAGGTCAATTTCGCCCGGGACATCCTGTACAGGGGCAACGAAGTCGGCCAGATGATGAAGGTAGTCGGTGAAGAGGGAACCAGTCTTGACGACTACGTTATCAATCTGAAGTCGGAATTCCTCGATGCCGTCTATCTGCAGCAGAACTCCTTCGATCCGGTGGACGCCGCCGTGAGCGTCGATCGTCAGAATTATATCTTCGACCGGATATTTGAAATACTCGGTTCCGGGTTCGACCTGAAGGACAAGGAAGATGCCCGTCACTTCTTCAATCAGATGAGGCAGATCTTCATCGACTGGAACTACTCGGAGTGGGAA
>JBNGED010000022.1:0-12993 GCA_049975605.1 Sediminispirochaetaceae bacterium
CGCCCGGCCTGCGGGGGATGGCGCTGAATGAGCGCACGCCGGACCAAGCGAGCGCGCCCGCCGGGCAAGGATGGCCGGGAAAGAAAGGCTGGCCCAGACACAACTTCCCGTGATAGAATTGCCGGACTGTAAGACTATAGATTAATACTGAGAAGGAGGGAGATATGTTCGTATCGCACCGTGATGAAATCGAAGGTAAAAAGCTTTCAGGGGATGCCATAAAAAATGTGACGAAACAGGTCCTGGTAGGTCCTGATCAGGGCTGGGAAGACTGGGTTATGAGGATGTTCACCGTCGGCAAGGACGGCTTTTCACCCCGGCATGCCCACGACTGGCCGCACATCATCTATGTGGTCGAAGGTCAGGCTGAGCTCTCCTATGACGGAACCGAATATCCCGTGAGGGCGGGTTCGGTTATGTTCATCAATCCGGGAAAGGAACATCAGCTGACCCAGAAGGGAGAGGATGACCTGGTATTCATCTGCATCGTTCCCAAAGAGGGTGACCAGTAAAATCCGACTATGAAAATTATTACTAAGCTCCGAAGCCGCTATAAATCCGAGAACAAACTCATTCAGGAGAAGGCGGTCTCGCTCTTCATCCTCAACAGTATGCTGTGCGTAGGTTTCCTGGCTCTGGCGGCCCTTCGTCTCTCAGGCGGTTCGGTTATAATGGGCAGTGCGGAGCTGGGGGTAAGTATTCTGATGGTGATATTCTGCGCCGCCCTGCTGAAGGGCTTCTTCAGGACTATATCGGTGGCGACGATCCTGCTCTTCTTCTTCGCCGCTTCAGGACTATTCGCTCTCCGCGATATCGACTGCGCAAAGGACATCTATCTTCACTCCACATATATGATCCCCGCCCTGCTCACCCTGCCGCTGCTGGCATACCACACAGCCCAGGTGTACGGGATCATTCTCCTCGCCCTTGGTTCCCATACTCTGCACAATTTC
This sequence comes from Sediminispirochaetaceae bacterium, assembly GCA_049975605.1. Taxonomy (GTDB): domain Bacteria; phylum Spirochaetota; class Spirochaetia; order DSM-16054; family Sediminispirochaetaceae; genus DSBN01. The sequence goes on from JBNGED010000022.1 coordinate 954, forward strand.
CTGCGGGTCGCACCAGCTGTTCAGAACACGGGAGTCGATTATTCCTCTTCCGAGTTCGCTGTCTCATTTCTCCTGATGCTTTTCAGCGGGGCCTTTGTATACCAGATATTTCTCCTGCAGTACCGGAACCTCGACATGATCCAGAAGAGTTCCGATGCGGTCAAACAGCAGTATGAACGGCTCAGAAGTGTCCTCGGGAAGACTACGGATGTATTCAACGTCGGAGAGAAGCTGCAGGTCCACGCCAGTCAGAACGCGGATGCGGCCGGGGATATTGCCGGCAGGCTCAGGGAGATGCAGGAAAAGATGAGGAGGCTGAACGAGAGCACGGATTCAACACGGCAGGAACACCGCGAGATACAGTATTCCAGGGAGGCTGTACGGGAGAGCATGGAGCAGCAGACCAACTCCATCCAGAATGCGACAAGCGCGGTGGAACAGATCGGCGCCCAGGTGGACGCAATCTCCGGATCCACCTCCGAGAAACAGCAGAGTGTCGAAGAGCTCGTTCAGATAGCCGGCAACGCATCGGCACGGATGGCGTCGACCATACAGGTCCTGTATTCGATCTCGGCGGCAGCCGACAGGATTATCGATGTTATCAAGGTGATCGAAGACATCGCCGACCGGACCAACCTCCTCGCGATGAATGCCGCCATCGAGGCGGCCCATGCCGGGGCCAGCGGCCGCGGTTTTGCTGTAGTGGCCGGGGAGATACGGAACCTGGCAGAAGAGACCAACGAGAACTCGAGGACCATCAGAAGCACCCTCGAGGATAACAGCGCTCTCATCGGCAAGGCGGTATCTGAGGGCGATGAATTGAAAAAAGTGTTCGACAACATCACCGGCAAGATCGAGACAGTTCATCAGGGACTGATGGAGATTATTGCGGGGATGGATGAGTTCCGTACGGGGAAAAACGAGATCCAGTCCTCTATCGAGAACCTCCTGCGGGTGAACGATCAGGTGAATGCCTCCTTATCTGATATGGGCGGTCACGTGCAGACCGGATCGGCGGCGGTGGAACAGATCGCCGATGGTATCGGGGAGGTCAGCCGGCAGATAGATTCTCTGGCCCGGCAGACAGAGACGATCCTGGAGGAATCGGTCCAGCTGAAGCAGATGGGGAACGAGAACATCGACGGCTTCCAGAAGCTGCAGAACGATATGAAGGCCCTGCAGGATTAGAAGTCCGGGCTGTGCTCCTTCTTCCACTGTTCGAAGCTCTCCCGCTCCTGCTGCTGCCACGCTTCGAAGTCGCCCCGAATGTAACCGTCCCAGCTGTCCCAGGGCGAGTCCTTCTCCTGCATATAGGTGGTATAGGTTCCTTTCTCCCAGCGCCCCTCCTGCAGTTCGCCGGAGGATGAGGTGTAGACGCCCTGACCGTGAATCTCGCCGTCCGCGAATTCTCCGCGGTACACGGCGCCGTTTTTCCAGGTGTAGGTACCTTCTCCGTGGAAAAGACCTTCCGCGAACTGTCCTTCATACCTGTCGCCGTTGTCGAGCCGGAGCACCCCGTCTCCATTCGGTTCGCCGCCCTTCAGATCGCCGGTGTATATTCCCTTGGCATATCTGATCGGTTCAGTAGTCCCGGGAGCTTCCGGTACTTCCGGAGTTCCGTATTCCGCCTGGAGTACCCGACCCGCACTGTAATAGTGGGAATGCCAGTAACGTGCATTCATGGAAGTGATGTGCACTCCCCGGGCCGGTCCGTCGGAGATCGAGTGGATGATGGAATCCTGACCGATGTAGATGGCAACGTGGGAGATCACGTCTCTCCTCGATGTAGTGGCAAAGAATACCAGGTCTCCCGGCTGCAGTTCCTGCCGATTCACGGGCGTCCCGTAGCGCGCCATGTCCCGGCTGGTTCGCGGCAGCCCTGCTGCATACGGGCGCATAACATATCCGACGAAGCCTGAGCAGTCAAAACAGGGCGGGGCCGTTCCACCGCGACAATACCCGCTTCCCACATGCGCCTGCGCCTTCTGAATGATATCCTGAAGGATATCGGCTGCGGTGACGGATACAGCCGACAGCAGGAATGCGAGCAGCAGAACCGTTCGTAACGCTTTGTCTATTTTTCGCACGGGGACCTCCTTTTTTTTATATAATACATTACCATCAATCGGATTGGAAATGGAAAACTCAAGGTATTATACTTCTTATATGTCGAATCCAATCAGACTTTGTCGGCAGCACCTCGCAGCGGCGTTCTGTTTAATTCTCTTCTTTATTTCAACTCCCGGCATTACCGCGGAAGAACCCGTTCGCATCGGGGCGAGTCTTTCATTCTCCGGAGTCTACAGGGAGCCGTCCCACATGATCATGAAGGGATACAGGCTCTGGGAAAAAAATATCAACGAGAGGGGAGGGCTCCTTGGACGGCCTGTTGAGCTCATCATCCTGGATGATCAAAGTGATGAGGAGAAGCTCCGCGAGAACTACAGACGTCTGTTGAATGACGAGGAGGTCGATCTGGTGCTGGCCCCATACAGTTCGCCCCTCACCCTGGCGGCTTCCGAAATAACCGAGGAAGCAGGCTACGTCATGGTCGCCAGCGGGGCCGCGAGCAGTGCAATCTGGGAACGGGGCTATAAGTACATATTCAATGTCTATGCCCAGGCCGACCGGTTCTTTATCGGTTATCTCGACCTGATTGCCCGGCAGGGAATACGAAAGGTCGCTGTGTTCTTCGAGGACAATCCCTTCAATCGGGCTGCCGCTGCCGGGGCCCGTGAATGGGCGGCGAAGATGGGCGTAGAAGTCGCCGCCTACACCGGATATGTGCCCGGCGAGAGAACTCCTGCCGAGATTGTGAAGAATGCGGAGCTGAGCCGGGAGGAGGCCGTTATCATCTGTTCATATCCCGATGAAGGCTATGCTTTCCTGACTGCAATCCGGGAGGCCAGGGTCCAGCCGGCGGCGATAGCCATGACCATTACCCCCTCACATCCTCTGTTTGCCCACCGTGCAGGACCGCTGGCCCAGGGAGTATTCGCCCCCTCTCAATGGGAGCCGATGGAGAGGATCCCCTATCCGGGGACCCGGGATTTCATCGAGGAGTTCCGGGTTTTTGCCCATATGGATCCCTCGTATCATGCCAGTTCGGCGTATGCCTCCTGTCAGGTGCTCGAGCTGGCCGTCACCGAGACCGGTACTCTCGACAACACGGTGCTGCGGGATTACATCGTATCGATGGACACCGCCACGATTATCGGCCGTTTCAAGGTGAATCAGAAGGGCGAACAGGTCGGCCACAATCCGATTCTCATCCAGTGGCAGGATGGAAAGAAGGAGATCGTCTATCCCAGCAATATGAGAACCTCCGACCCGGTGTTCGAATGAAGCTTGAAAAATTGATGCCGACATCGCTGTTCTTCTATATCCTGATACCCATGGCCAGCACCGGGATCGTCATCAGTATGGCAGCGATCGCGATACTCACACCAGCACTGAGCAGGAACTTCGAATCAAGGATAGAGTCCGACCTGGATCTCGCTGTGGCCCTCGGTGTCGAGATATGCGAAGAACGGTTCATCGGTCTGCTGGACCTGCGGCTCTCCGACGACCTCAGGATGCGGGAGGCTATACGAAGGGAGACAGTTAACCAGGTCGAAGAGCTGAGCAGCCGGTTCAGGTACATCAACATGGTGATTGTCAGTTCTGAAGGAGTGGTTGAGTCCAGCACATACCCTTCGATCAGTGTCGGAGCATTGATCGATGTCGTTGAATTCGATGGATCCAGGGTAATCAGACAGAACATCGACGGGAACGAGTATTTTTTGCGGACCGAGTATTTTCCCTTCTGGCGCTGGTACGTAGTGAGCCTTATCTCCTTTGAAAATGCGATGGAGCCGGTTGCGCTTACCCGACGTACGATACTTTTTTCACTTGTTGCGATCCTGATGACGCTGGTTATCGTGCTCTTAATTAACCTGCAGATCGCGGTTAAACGGCCTCTTACCCGAATAATTCATGCGACCGAGGAAATTGCCGGAGGCCGCTTTCCCAGAATACATAGCTCCAGGAAGGACGAAATCGGCAAGGTCACTCATGCAATCGACCGGATGTCGGAGAGCCTGCGCAAGCACAGTGAAAATGCAGATCACGCTCTCCAACGTCTGAAGGAATCCGAGAGAAGGTTCCGTCAGATCGTCGAGAGCTCTCAGGCGGGTTATTTCCTCCTTGACACCGACCGGAGGATAGTGGATGTAAATGAAGCCTGGCTGCGGATCTTCAAATACGGTTCCCGGGACGAGGTCGCCGGGAAGGAGATAGCTGAAATCTTTGCGCCCGAAGAGGCGCCCGGTGTCGAGGAGCTGTGGACCCGGCTCGAACTCGGAATCCCCATTCCGAGCGGTGAACTGAAGAGAATCAACAGGGACGGCACTATCGGTTTCTCCACATTCTCGGTCAATCCGCTCTACAGCGTGGACCGGTTGGTGGGTTTCGAGGGCTTTCTCATCGACACGACCGAACAGAAGATGTATCAGGAAGCCCTGGAGCGGTCCCTGGCGGAGAAGAGCGTTCTTCTCCAGGAGATTCATCACAGGGTGAAAAACAACCTCAACATAGTTGTAAGTCTGCTCAATCTGCAGAACGAACGGATTACCAGTATCGGCGATGCCAGAGAGGCCCTGCAGGTCAGCTGCAACCGGATCTATTCGATGGCCCTGGTTCACGAAAAGCTGTATCAGTCCGAGAACATCGCTTACATCGATCTCGAATCATATGTCAGGTCAATTATGAACGAGCTGCTCTCGGTGTATACCGATACAGTTGCGGTAGATGTAGACCTTCAGCTGAACGGGATCGAACTTGACATCACCAGGGCCATCCCCTGCGGCCTGATTCTGAACGAGCTCATCACCAATTCACTTCTTCATGCGTTCGAGGGCAGACAGAGCGGCCGCATTACGGTCAGCTTCCGCGGCGCGGATGATGCGCATTGGGAGCTCGTCTACACGGATGACGGCGTCGGCTTCGGCGGCAGCGGCATCGATGGAGACATCGTTCCCGATGACCAGAGTTCCCTGGGTCTGAAGCTCATTCAGATCCTCAGTGAGCAGCTTGGGGGAGAGGCAAGATTCGAGAGCAGCGGAGGATTCCGTTTCAGCCTTCTCATACAGAAGGAAGAGGCATAGCCGGCGCTTCGAGCGGCGCTGCATTCCTTGGGCGCGAAGGGTATATAAAAAAATCCCGGCAGCTGGCAGCAGCTGCCGGGATCCGTTACGAACGCGGCTGAATTATTCCGCCCGCTTCTTTTTCAGTAACAGCATCAGTGCATCCTTGATCGGCTCATAGGCGAAGAGCACGATGAGCATGATGAAGAGGGAGAGCGAGATGGGCCGGGAGAGAAACGGCATGAAATCCCCGCTGGTCTTGACCAGGCCTATCCGCAGGTTCTCCTCGATCATCGGGCCGAGGATCAGACCGAGAATGAGGGGAGGAAGGGGAATATCAACCTTCTCCATCACGAAGCCCATGATACCGAATATCAGGACGATCACGACATCGAAGAGGCTGTTGCGCATGGCGTAAGCCCCGACTATGGAAAAAATCATGATACCGGCCAGCACGACGTTCCGGGAGAACTGGAAGATTCGGGTGTAGGCCTTGATCCCGAGGTATCCCAGGATTACGAGAAATACCTGCGAGACCAGCCCGACGGAAAAGATCTGGTTCACCAGGAACCGCTCTCCTTCGAAGATAAGCGGGCCGGGCCGCAGTCCGTACATCATCATGGCCCCGAGGACGATTGCGGTGATGGTGTCGCCGGGGATGCCGAAGACCAGTGCCGGAATCCAGGAGCCGCCGAGGGCGGCGTTGTTCGCGCTGGTGGGGGCGATGACCCCCTCTTCACAGCCGGTTCCGAAACTGTCGGGATTCTTGGAAGTCCGCTTCGCTACGCCGTAGGCGACCCAGGCGGCGATGTCCGCGCCCGCGCCGGGGAGCGCCCCGATCAGGTTGCCCACAATTGAAGACTGCAGGATCAGCCGCTTGTTGCGGTTCAGAATCGAGAGAACCGACTTGAATGAGACCTTTATCTCCTCTGTGAGGGCCGAGGTCTTCAAGTCCTGCATGAGGTGGATCGAACGGAACACTTCGGAGATACCGAAGAGTCCGATCATGACGGGAATAAAACCGATTCCGGCCATCAGTTCAGTGTTGCTGAAGGTAAAGCGGGGATAACCGGTGGTGATATCGATTCCGATGGTTGATATGAGCACCCCGATCACCATTGCGATGATTCCCTTCACCCTGGAACCCTTGGATATAATGGCGCTCATCGACAGACCGAGCATACCAAGCCAGAAGTACTCGAAGTGAGTGAACTTAAGAGCGAAATTCGCCAGAGCGGGTGAAATGAGGATCAGGATAAGAATACCGATTAATCCGCCGATGGCCGAGCATACCAGGTCAAGGGCAACCGCCAGGGAGCCCTTCCCCTGTTTGGTCATCTGATACCCGTCGAGGATGGCGGCCCCGGAGGCCGGCGTACCGGGCACCCGGAGAAAGGTAGCGGGAATATCGCCGGCGAAGATCGATGTGAAGCTCACGCCGATGATCATAGCCAGTCCGGCGATCGGCTGCATGTGGAATGTGAGAGGGACTATCAGGGCCACGGCCATCGTAGCTGTCAGGCCCGGAATACCTCCTACGAAAATACCGAGACCCATTGCGAGGACCCAGGGTATGATGATGTCAATATGAAAGATGCTCAGAAAAGCTTCCATTCAGATTCTCCTTATTAAAACAGGATCCCGGAAGGGAGGGATACCGTAAAAAGCTTGCCGAATATGAGAACGATTACCACTAAAAATATCACGGAGTAGAGAATATTTTTAATGAGGGGAACCCCTAACCGCCACATTACGATGAAGAGGAATATAAACGTGGTGATTAAAAATCCTAGAAGCTCTACAAAGAAAATGTAGAAGAGAAAAAGGGCAACCAGCAGCAGAATGTTGATGAACTCGGGCTTCTTCATACCTCTCCAGATTGCGCCGATAGAAGCGAAGTCGCCTTCATCCTTGATCGATCCGGTGAGCCCTTCGATGACGCCCACGATGATGAGAACGACCGATAGAACATTGGGAAAAAATGCGGGTCCGGATATCTGCACGTTGCCCTGCCCGGCGGGAAAATTCCGGGTCAGAAAGAGAACAAGCCCTCCGAGGGCGACACAGAATATTCCTATAATGTGTTCCTGGTTGAATGTGTGTTTCATATGTACCCCTGTACTGTACTATACTATGAAGTGGATCACAGAAAAAGCCCCGGAAATTGAAATTCCGGGGCATCCTGTTATGGAATGGGGGCTTTTATTCGCCGTATCCTGCCAGTTCAAAAATCTCCGCGAGACCTTCGAACTGCTCCATCATGAAGTCGCCGAACTCGTCGCCGACCCGGATCTTGATGCCGAATCCGTTCTTGGCCATGAAATCCTTGTATTCATCGCTTTCGAGGACCTGCATGATCGCGTCCTGGAGGATCTTCACCCGTGCTTCAGGAGTCTCGAGGGGCACCGCAAAACCTCTCCAGGTTCCGTAGGACCAGTCGATTCCCTGTTCTTTCAGGGTGGGGATCTCGTCGAACTGCGGATTCCGCGTGTCAGCCATGACTGCCAGGGTCTTCAGCTTGCCGGCTTCGACCTGAGGGGCTACCTCGGGGTAGCTGCAGGTAAGAACGTCGACGTGTCCGCCGAGCAGTTCGGTAATGGCGGGAGCGGCACCCTTGCTGGGAATGTACTTCACGCTCTCGGGATCGATGCCGTATTCGTTCAGCATGGCGATCCGGGCGAGGTCCCAGACGGTACCGATGCCGCTGCCGGAGAACTTGAAGGTTCCCGCGGGCTGGCTTTTAATCGCATCGAGCAGTTCGGGCACCGAGTTGTAGGGTGAATCCGCCGAAACGGTCACCGCGGCGGCATCCTGGTTGAACTGTACCAGAGGAATGAAATCCTCGGGGGTTACATCGGAGTAACCGAGGTATTTCAGGGTGTTGACCTCGAAGGTGAGGTTCCCAATGCTGTAACCATCGGGGGCTGCGTTGGCAGCCGCGCCGTGACCTACTGCACCGGCGCCGCCGGTCTTGTTTACGACGTTCACGGGCTGGCCGAGAACATCGGACAGTTCTTCAGCGATAAACCGTGCGGTCCGGTCCGTACCACCGCCTGCCGACCACGGGCAAATAATCGTAATCGGTTTTGTCGGGAATTCAACTTCCTGCTGTCCGCCACCGAACACTACGCCGGCGGAAATAAGCAGGACAAGAGCAGCTAGAATAGCTTTTTTCATACTCCTTCTCCTTTTACATTGTATTTGTTTATCGACCTCAGACGAGGCTAATAAGTGCTGAAATGTTTTAATGTTAATATCATATTAAAGTGCCTTTCATTCTGTGTCAAGAAAAAATTTTTTTTGTAAACAACAAAGCTTGGATTTTTTTCAAACCGGGCAAAAATAATTTTTAATTTGATCTGTAAAGTATATATCGATATAAAATGTTGTAATAAAAGATATTGATAGAAAATTACGGCAGAATTATTATCTTATACATTCCTTTTGATCCATATTTTCATCTTTTAATACTTGACAGCTGCATTTTCAGAACCTAAAATAAAAAAAATTATTTTTTTTGGAGAAATATTGTCAGTTTTAGTGTCGCTACGCGAAAAATTGCATGATCTCACGAAGACCCAGCAGAAAATCGGAGAGTTCATACTGCAGCATCCGGAGCAGGCGTTCAAAATGTCGATCACCGAGCTCACCCATAAGACTGGAACGAAGAGTGAGTCAACGATTGTCCGATTCTACCGTGAACTCGGATTCGAGAGTTATCACGATTTCAAGGTCACCCTGGCAACGGAGATTGCCGGCAACTCCTTCTATCACACCTATGAAGACATCACAGCGGCGGATGATGTCGGAATGGTGAAGCGGAAAATCTTCGAAGGAGCGGCGAAGACTCTACATCGGAATTTGCTGCAGCTGAGCAACGAGGTGCTGGGGGAGGCTGTGAGGCTGATCAACGAGTGCAGCCGGCTGATACTTATCGGATACGGTACTTCCGGAAGTATTGCCTCGGATGCACACTTCAGGTTTTCCCGGCTCGGAATTAACAGTTCTTACTATCCAGATCCCCACTTCACAGCTGTCATCCTGGCGGAGCCTCAGGATGGAGATGTTATTTTCGCGATCTCCCAGTCCGGCGAGACCAAGGGAGCAGTGATACCGGTGGAGAAGGCCAAGTCACATGCCAAGGTGATCGCTCTGACGGGTTCGGCTGACTCCCCGCTGGGAAATATTGCCGATGTGTGTATAGCCACCGAGTCGGAGGAGATGAACTACCGTACCGATGCAATGATAGCCCGGATGGTAGATATGGCCATAGTCGGTACTATTTTTACCAGCGTAAGTCTGCTGCGAAGCCCCGCTTCTCTGCGGCGGCTGGAACGGACGCGGCAGGCGCTATCGTACTTAAAATATTAATTTCACTCAGAAGAAAGGTAGGCAAATGCGGATTGTAACAATTGACTGCGGAACCACGAATTCGCGTGTATACGTGATAGATGAAGAGGGGAACGTGTACGGAAAGGGCACGCGCAAAGTCGGCGTCAGGGACACCTCCATTACCGGATCCCGGGCCAGACTCCAGGCGGGGCTGAAGGAAGCCATCGACGAGGCCCTCGGGAACGCCGGGATCGGATACGGCGACATTGCGTTCATCATCTCCAGCGGGATGATCACCTCGGAGATCGGCCTGAAGGAACTGCCCCATCTGGCGGCGCCGGTCTCAATGGACGATCTGGCTGACAATATCGAACGGATAGAGGACCCGGCGGTCTTTCCTCCGGGGGTCCCGGTCTATTTTATCCGCGGGATCAAGAACAGCTTCGGTCCCGGCAAGGTACAATTCGGCGATGTGGGACGGCTCGATTTCATGCGGGGCGAAGAAGCCCAGGTAGCGGGCCTCCTTAAGCTGGAACTGGCGCAGCCTCCCTTTTCCGCGGTGATTCTCTCCTCCCACACCAAGTACATACCGGTGGACGGGGATGGAGCGGTGCAGGGCAGTGTCACGACACTCTCGGGACAGGTCTTCGAAGCCCTCCTGTCCTCCTCTTCGATCGGGAAATCAATGATGCCCGACGATGATGAGTCCCGGACGCATGATTCCAAGCATACCGGCCTGGATGAGGAAGTTATCGAAAGCGCCTTCCGATGGATCGGCGAGACCGGCCTGCTGAGGTCGCTGCTCATGACAAGGTTCCTCGATGTACTGATGGAGACCGAATGGCGCCAGCGCAGACTCTTCGTGGAGGCCTGCATTGCCGCCGAGGACATCAAGGCACTTTCCCAGTATCCGAGTCTCGGATTCGAAAAAGACACCCCCTATGTTCTGATCGGAAAATCCGGACGCTGCGAGCTCTACAGAAGCCTGATCAGCCGCAAGGCCGGAGTGACCCACGATATCCATATCGTGAGCGAAGAACAGATCATCGATTCCCTGAGTATACAGGGAGCACTGTATCTGGCTAAGAAAGCACATATTTATTGATAAGGAGTTGAATATAATGTTCAAGATGAAAGGGGTAGTACCCCCAATGTTGACGCCGTTCAAGGAAAACGGCGATGTGGATTACGAATCACTGAAGACCCTGGTAGAGTTCCTGAAGAAGGAAGTCGACGGCCTATTCATAACCGGATCATACGGCGCCGGTCCCATGATGAACATGGAAGAACGGAAGAGAGTGACCGAAATCTGCGTGGAGACCGCGGGAGGCGAGATACCGATCATAGTCATGGTCGGATCGACTACGACCAGGGATTCGGCGGAACTGACACGTCACGCCAAATCCGTCGGAGCCGATGCCGTCGCATCCGTGGGCCCCTACTATTTTACCCACAATCAGAACGACCTGATAGGCTTCTACAGCAGCCTGATCGGCGCTTCGGAACTGCCGGTGTACCTCTACAACAATCCGAAGTTCCAGGGCTACGAGATAAGCCTGAACACCATCAAGGAGCTGAAAAAACGCGGCCTGGCGGGTGTAAAAGACGCCACCTTCGATATTCTCACCCATGCCACCTACCAACGCGTGCTGGTGGATGAAAGCTTCGACCTCGCCCTCGGTACGGAATCCATGTGGCTCTCCGCCTGCGCCCTCGGGACCAAAGCCTTTATCCCGGGACTGGCCAACGCTTTCCCGGAGATAAACCGCAAGATGTACAAAGAGGGCATGGCCGGTGATCTCGAAGCCTGCCGCAAGACCCAGTTCGAGGTAAACGAGATGCGGGACATCATGTATCTGGCCCGTTCCACCCAGCTGGCGGTCTACGCGATGCTCGAGATCCGCGGAATCATCAAAGCGTATCCGCGGGCTCCCTTCATCCCGGCCACCGAAGAGGAGAAGAAGTCCATCAAGGAAGCCCTGCAGAAGATGGGCGCCATTTAAATCAATGCAAAGGAAATATTATGCAGTTCGTACGATATGAAAAAGACAACGCAGCTTTTTACGGTGTCCTGGAAGGGGAGAAAATCCTGCAGCTTGCCGGGGCGCCGTACGAAGAAGTGAAGAAGACCGGAGTCGAGGAGAAGCTAGATGCAGTCAAGCTCCTCGTGCCCTGTGAACCGACCAAGATCTGGGGGGTAGGGCTGAACTTCCCCAACCACATCAAGGAGCTCGAAGCGGCGACCCCGAAGTATCCGGCCAACTTTCTCAAGCCCCTCAACACCATCTGTCATCCCTATGACAACATCGTCATACCCAGAGGTGTGGAGCGGGTGGATTATGAAGGGGAGATGGCCTTCGTGGTCGGGAAAAAAATCAAGGACGCTTCGGTGGAGGAAGCCGCGGAGGCGATCTTCGGCGTGACCCCGGTGAACGACCTGACCGAACGGATCATCAGCTACACCCCAAACCTCGTGACCAAGAGCAAGGGCTTCGACACCTTCAGCTGCTTCGGCCCGATCCTGGACACCGATGTCGATTGGGCGAACGTGGAGGTCCGGACCTATCTCAACGGCGAGCTGGTAC
>JBNGED010000023.1:0-6691 GCA_049975605.1 Sediminispirochaetaceae bacterium
CTCCTGCACCACGTCGTACCTGGTCTCCGGCTCGATGAGGCCGGTCCGTAAACGGTCTCCATAGTAGACGTGCAGCTGGGTTATACCATGGGTGTGAATGCCCCGCAGGTCGGCCATGGTAAGGATTTCAGCGGTCGTCCGCGCCTGGTCTTCGGGGACTTTGCAGGAGGTCAGAAAGCGGACGATATACTGTTCGAGGTCTTCATGGCGGAAGTAAAGGGCATTGGGCATTTAGTACTCCTTGGGTCAGGTTGTCTATCCGAACAGCAGATTCGGCAGAAAAGTGACGATCTGCGGAAAAATTATCATCATGATCAGCACGATGACGTCGCAGCCGGCAAAGGGCCATATACCGGCGAAGATATCCTCGAGCCGGATGTTTTTGCCGGTCACCCCCTTCACGGCATAGGCATTCAAGCCCACAGGCGGTGTAATTGCGCCGATCTCTGTCAGCTTGAGACTGATTATCCCGAACCAGATCGGATCGTACCCCAGATTTACAATGATGGGGAACACGATCGGCAGGGTGAGGGCGAAGATACCGATTGGGACCATGATCATACCGAGGAAGAACATCACCAGCATGATGAGGATCAGAATCACGAGCGAGCTGACCTCGAGACTCATAGCCGCGGTCGTCAGGTCGCTGGGCAGTCTGGTGGTCGCCAGGACCCTGCTGAAGTAGAGGGCCCCGATGTTAATGAGGAAGATCATGGAGGTCGTGTTGGCCGATTCCTTCATGGCCTTGACGACGTCCTTCATGCTCCGGATTCCTCCGAGGAAATAACCCAGGATGATCGTGATGATGGTGCCCGCGGCGGCGGCCTCGGTGGGCGTGGTGATACCGGTGTAGATCCCGCCCAGTACCACAACCGCTATCAGCATGATCGGCCAGAGCCGGAAGAACTCCTGCCACCGTTGAGCAAAGGTCAATTCCTTATCGTGCGGAATTCCGGGAGCCAGCTTCGGGTTCACCTTGGCCCCGATGACTATATATCCCGAGTACACGGTGGCGGTAATCAGGCCCGGGATGATGCCCGCGGCAAACAGCTTGCCTACCGACTGCTGGGTGAAGAGGGCGTAGATGATCAGCATCATGCTGGGAGGAATCATGGATGCGAAGGTCCCCGCCGAAGCGATACAACCGACCGCGAAGGACTTCTTGTAGTTGTACTTCAGCATCTCCGGCAGGGCCAGCCGGGAAAAAATCGCCGAAGCGGCGATGGATGAGCCGGAGATGGCCCCGAAGGCGGCGCAGCTGTAGCAGGTCGCTACTCCGAGTGATCCGGGCAGTCCCCTGCTGAGGTTATGTACCGAACTGAAGGCCCGGGTCGCGAAGCCTCCAATCCCGGCAAACGACCCCATCAGGATGAACAGCGGTATGCAGACCCAGGTCGGCGCGGCGATCGAGTAATATGCGGTCTGACTCAAAAGTGAGAGCGCGGTGTCCAGTCCCATCAGTACGGTGCTGCCGATCAGGCCGCTGGCAATGAAGGATACCCCGATCGGCACTCCGGCGCCGATAGATCCGAGAAGCAAGACCAGTATCAAGATTCCGACTGCGGTAAAACTCATGTGTTTGCTCCTACATACCGGCGCCGGGGACTGTATCCGTACCGGATTCTATCGTCCCGGTTTCAGTTGATAAGCGATCGATGAACTTGATCATGATCTGTATCCAGTAAAAGATCAGTCCGATCACCATCAGGACCTTCACCGGTCCGATTGGAAACTGGACTGTTCCTGCTTCAGCTTCGAATGTAGTAACGGAGATGTAGGTATTGTTTATCATCTCCTTGATGAACAGACCTATGACGATGATCTGCACGATATCGGTGAACAGGAATGTGTACTTCCGGGTCCTGCCGGGGAGCCTGTCGAGTACCAGCTCAACTCTGACGTTCTCGTCCTCTTCTTCACACCGTGCAAGGCCGAGATAGATAACGGTGATCATCACGAAGACCGACAGGACCGCCAGACCCTGGATCGGGAGACCGATCCCGCGGCTGACGAGGTCGAGGAACAGCAGCATACATGTCACCACCAGAAGCCATCCGCACAGGGTCGCCAGGTACTGATTCATGCGATGGAAAAAATGTTTCATACTCGATCTGCCTTTTTTTATGAATAGTATGTCTTAAAGTAATCCGGCGGGGTCCCTCAAGGGACCCCTTCCGGAAAAATGCAGTATTAATCCATTGCAAGGCCTTTCTTTACGATCTCGCGCATCTTGTCCATTATTTCCTGCGCATTGTCGTAACCGTTGGCCTTGGCCTCTTCGACCCACTGCTGCTGGAGCCGTTCAGCCTGGGAGACTTCCTGCCAGTTGGCGATCTCTTTGGGAGAGGCTATCTCGACCTCTATCCCGTTTGCCGTCTGGGTGGAAGTGATTTCATCGAATGCTCCGTCGTAAGCTTCGGCATAGGCATCCTTGGCGTTCTCGGCGGCTCTGAGGATGTCCTGCTGTACATCTTCGGGCAAGGAGTTCCAAAAATCAAGGTTTACGTTGTGCAAAAATGGAGTTGCCCACCACATTTCCTTAGCTACGAATATGTAACCGGCCGCTTCATCCTGCTTGGTCATGTGAATTCCGTCCAGGTTGGCCAGGACACCGTCAACTGTTCCCGTCTGCAGGGCCATGTAACAATCCGCCCAGGGAACCGACACGGGGATCGCGCCGGCGCTCTTCAGATAACCGAGAAGCCAGCGGCTGGAAGCGCGCCATTTTTTCCCGCTGAGGTCGTCGATGGAATCGACCTTGTAGGAGGATGTAAATGTACCCGGGAGACCTGCAGTCATCAGGATGGGCATCTGGTTCCACTCGGCGAGTTCTTCCTTGAGTTCCGGGATCTCTTCGTAGGCCGTCTCATAGATCCAGCGCTGTGCTTCCCACGAAGCGGGTCCGACGGGAAAAAGCTTGAAAATCTGGTGCAGCGGGAGCTGTTCAGGGAAGAATTCCGGGAAGAGGAAGCCGATATCGGTAATACCGTCCTTGATACCCTTCAGGGCTTCAGGCGGTCCCAGCAGAGCGCCGCCCCAGAAATCCTGGAATTCGATCTGGCCTTCGGTCTGCTTTTCGACTTCCGGCAGAAAGTAATCAGCCATAAAGGCGGTTCGGACGCCTCCCGGCGGGTCGCTGTCGGAGTACTTGACTACGATCTTCTCTCCGCCGCCTGCATCCTGCTGACCCCCTGCGCTCACGAATGCCGTGCACGCGAGCAGCAGGACGATCATAAGAGCGAGCATCTTTCCTTTCATTTTCATTTTCTCTCCTCCTTTTCTTCTACGGCTTGGTACCGTGGAAGATTGCAAATGGAATTACATTCCATATCATGAAATATTTTAGTGCATTTTTCAGCGTACGTCAAATTTTATGTATGCGCTTTTTGAATCTGCCTGCTTGAAAACTATATCTTTGTATAATAGTTAATTAATGAAAAAATATTTATGTTCCCGAAGAAGGTGCATTTCAGTGCGGTTTGGTAATCTATTGACATGCATAATTTTTCAAGCCATCATATCCGTCAATGACGGTACAGGACTATTCTTACGATGTAATCATCGCCGGAGGCGGGGTGGTCGGCTGCGGGATCGCACGGGAATTGAGCCGCCTCGACTTGAAGATCGCACTCCTCGAGAAAGAACCGGATGTCGGCTGGGGGGCCAGCTGCAGGAACAGCGGGGTGGTGCATGCCGGCTACAACAACACTCCGGGGACCCTCATGGCCAGGTTCTGCGTTGAGGGGAACCAGGGCTTCGAAGCGCTATGCGCGGAGCTGGATGTTCCCTTCAAACGGGTGGGGAAGCTGGTGGTAGCCGACGGACCCGATGAGGTGCCCGCCCTTGAACGGCTCAAGAAGCAGGGAGAGACCAACGGGGTGCGCGGGCTGGAGATGATCGACGGCGACCGTGTCCGCGAGCTCGAGCCCCATCTCGAGCATGCCTACGCTGCCATGTATTCACCCAATTCGGCCATCACTTCCCCCTATCTGCTCACCATTGCGCTGGCGGAGAACGCTCTTGCCAACGGCGTCGATATTTTCCTCAACAGCCGGGTGGAGAAGATCAAAAGAATAGATCCGGTTCTTTCCGGCAGCGAAACGGAAGGCGGCTCGGCAGGATTCATCGTGCATGCGGGGGGACGGGAGTTCCGTAGCCGGATTCTCATCAACAGCGCCGGTGTGCAATCGGCGGAGGTATCGAGACTGGCGGGAGCGGACCTGTACACGATCTATCCCTGCAGAGGGGAATATTACGTCCTGGATACCTACGCGGGAGAGCTGGTGCATCACCTGGTCTACCCCGTCCCGAAGCCGGGATCAGGAGGACTGGGAATCCATCTGACTCCGACCATCGACGGAAATATCCTGATCGGACCGAGCAATGAATATATCGATTTTTCCGAAGATTACAGCGTCACCGCTCCGGTGATGAAGACGCTGTCCGCCGAAGCCAGAAGTTATATGCCGCAGCTCAACGGCGGCTTCTACATCCGCAGTTTCGCCGGCATGCGGGCCAAACAGACCCCGCCGGAGAAGGGCGGCTATTACGACTACGTCATCAAGGAGGAAGAGACCTGTCCGGGGCTGATCAACCTGGTCGGAATCGAGTCGCCCGGTCTTACAGCCTCCATGCCGATCGCCCGGTATGTCTCCGGTATCGTCAGGGATATCTGTGAGCGCGGCGGCAGGAAGGCCGGTGAGAAGCCGCATTTCAAGGCGGAACGCACGGCGCCGATACGGTTCGCCGAGCAGGATGACGAAGTGAAGGCGGAGCTGATAGCCGAAGATCCGGACTACGGTGAGATTATCTGCCGATGCGAACAGGTGACGAGGAAGGAGATTCGGCAGGCCATCGAGAACCCCCTGGGGGCGAGAAGTCTCAACTCGATCAAATACCGCAGCAGGGCCATGATGGGGCGGTGCCAGGGAGGCTACTGCACACAGCGGATCCTGCAGATCCTGCGCGATGAGTACGGCGTCAGGCCGGATGAGATAGAACTCGGAATAAGCGGGTCGTGGGTCCTGTCCGGCGGGAGGTGCGACATCACATGATGGAACGGCACATGATGGAACGGAAAGACTGCGTGATCATCGGCGGAGGCGCCGCCGGGCTCGCGGCGGCCGCCGCGTGCAGGGAAAACGGGGTAGAAGATATTCTCCTGATCGAACGGGGAGAAGTGCTGGGCGGTATTCTCAACCAGTGCATTCACGACGGCTTCGGGCTCCACAAATTCAATGAGACCCTTACCGGACCGGAGTATGCCCAGCGGTACATCGACATGATAACCGGCCGGGACGTACCGGTGCTGCTGAACAGCATGGTCACCGGACTCAGTCCTGACAAGGTCCTTACGGTGATAAACAGGGCTGGACTGCGGAAGATCCAGGCCAGGTCCGTAATTCTGGCCATGGGTTCCCGGGAAAGAACGCGGGGGGCCATCGGTATTCCGGGCTCCAGAGCGGCGGGGGTCTTTACCGCCGGAGTGGCCCAGAACCTTATCAATATGAAAAATTTTATGACAGGGAGAAGGGTAATCATCCTCGGCTCGGGAGATATAGGCCTGATCATGGCCCGCAGACTGACACTGGAGGGGGCGAAGGTATTGATGGTGCTGGAGAAGCTGCCGTATCCGAGCGGTCTTCCCCGCAACATCAACCAGTGTCTGAGGGACTTCGATATTCCCCTCCATCTGCGGCGTACCGTCTCGTATATTCACGGGGAAGGACATCTGCAGGGAGTGGATATAGCTCCAATCGGCGATGCCGGGGAGATACAATCCGATCAGGCGGAGTTCATGGAGTGTGACAGCCTGCTTCTGTCGGTGGGACTCATTCCCGAGAACGAACTCTCGCGTCAGGCGGGAATTCAGCTCGACCAGGTCACCGGCGGGGCGGTGGTGGACGAGTACGGGCAGACCTCGATCCCCGGGATCTTCTCCTGCGGGAACGTCCTGCAGATCCACGATCTCGTGGACAATGTCTCTCTGGAAGGCGAGGCGCTGGCCCTCGGAGTGAAGCGGTATCTGGAAGAAGGACGGCTGCCGGGACCTGACATTAAAGTAATTCCGGGTCAGAACATCCGCTACTGCCTGCCGCAGCACCTGAGCGGGCACGCGCCGACGGTGGTATCCTTCAGACCTTCGATGCCCGGCAAACTGCATACGGCTGTTTTTTCCCAGAACGGAAAGGTCCTGAGAAAAAAGAGTCTGCTGAAGATCAATCCGGCGGAGATGGAAAGGATCGAGCTCGATTCCGCCCTTCTGCATGAGGAGTCGCCGCTGCAGGTCGACCTGGTTCCCGGGAGGCTGCAGTCATGAAAACGAAAGAATACATCTGCGTGCTGTGCCCCAACAGCTGTACCGTAACAGTCGTCTTCGGCAGCGAAGGGATCGAGGAGATCAGCGGACACGGCTGCGAACGGGGCCGGGAGTGGGCGGAAAACGAAGTGGTCCGTCCCCGGCGTTATTTCGTCGGTTCCGTCACGGTCAGGAACGGGGACTATGAAACAGTCAGCGTGAAGACCAGCGATTTCATTCCTCTCGAGAAGGCAAAGGCGATTGGTCTGCACACTCACACCCTCTGCGTCGAAGCGCCGGTCAAAATGTACCAGGTCATCGAACGGGACCTACTCGGCCTGAAGGGGGTCGATCTTATCGCGACCCGGGAAGTGCACCGGAAAAACGGCGCGT
>JBNGED010000023.1:6791-7949 GCA_049975605.1 Sediminispirochaetaceae bacterium
TACGTTGCGATCCGGGGAACGACTTCTCCGCCCTGATCGATGATGCCCACAGCCGCATCCGAACCCTTCCGCTCCAGGGCGGCTTCGAGGGCTTCGGCGATAGTATCGAAATGGGTGAATCCGAGATGTTCCTTCTGCTCCCGGCTGAGGCCCGGGGAGACGCAGAAGACCTCGGCCCATTCCCTGACGAGCACGTGCTGATAGAGGGCGCCCAGACAGAGCCCGTTGCTGATCTCTCCTGCCTCGACCAGACGGTCCAGCTCTTCCAGGCTGACGCTGCCGTACATCTCGATCTCCCGGTGGCTCTGACTGACCCCGTCGGGGAAAGCTCCGGAGAGGATAATGATGCCGCCTTTTTTGATTCCCAGGCTCGCGAGGGTCACCGGTTTGAGTCCCTGCCAGTATTCCAGGTCCGCCGGATGGGCGTTGGAGATAACGATGTCCGCGGGAGCGGGAATCTCCCGGATAAAAACATCCCTGGCCAGGCTGACCCCCGCCCGGTGCGCATGTACGGGATGTCCGGCGGCGGTCATGATCACTTCGTAGCGGGTGTTGAAGACTGCGTTGAGGATGAAGTCGAGTCCCGCCTTCAGGGCCACCTCCTCTATCAGGTTCCGCACCGGGTTCTCGACCTGTCCGGCGAAGCGCGGGTATCCGGGCATGCGGGCCGCCATCATGTGCATCGCCTCGACGGTCTGCTCCCCGGATACGCCGGGCAGGACGATCTTGCATCCTCCGCCCCACCCGACCTGGGCGTGGGGAACGACGCTGCTGAGACCGATGACGAAGTCGCTCTCGGACAGACGCCGGTTGACCGTAATCGGTGTCCCGTTGGAGGTGGCGCCGTATGCGATGACCATCTCCGGGTCGGAGAACTCGTGGTTGGAAATCCGGATCCTCCCGTAGACCTCAGGACCGAAGTGGCCCTTGATCTCCGCCGCCGTCATCGGCCGGTGCGTGCCGAGGGCGATCAGGATCTCGATGTCCTCATCCCGGATGCCGCAGGAGCCGAGGACTTCGAGGAGCGGGGGAATCAGCTGGCGCTGCGGTGTCGGCCTCGTGATGTCGTCGGCGATTATCAGGACATGATCGCCGGGTCTGACCAGTTCGGTGATCGGCGGGCTGCCTACAGGATGATGCAGTGCATCTATGACGGCC
>JBNGED010000023.1:7959-12954 GCA_049975605.1 Sediminispirochaetaceae bacterium
ATGACGGCCTGCCGGACCTTCGGCACCGGGGGGAGGTAGCGCGGCGCAATGCTGAACAGAAGATTTCCGTCCGGGACCATTGCTCCCTGTAAAAATTCTGGTGTGGTCATGCGTCTCCCTCCTCGGCTTTATCAAGTGCTGCCGCGCATCTGAGCAGAGCGGCAGTTCCCGCACATATATGTCTCATATCGGTGTATTCTTCCGGGCAGTGGCTGCGGCCGTCCTTGCTGGGGACGAAAATCATCCCCACCGGAGCAATGCAGGCCATCTGATTGCCATCGTGTCCCGCTCCGCTCACCAGTTCCGTGTACCGGCTGCTGACTGCAGCGCAGGCCTTCCGGACCGTTTCGATCATCCGCTCTTCAATACGTACCGGAGCGGTAAAGGACATCCTCCGCGGCTCAAACCCGAGCCTTCGGGATTCGGCGGTCCGGCGGCATCCTTCCAGAAATGTCTCGGCGGTCGCTTCCATGAGATCCGCGTCGGTGGAGCGGATCTCCACGTTCAGCAGGGTCTCGCCCGCGATGACGTTAGGTGCATTGGGAGAAACGGATATGCGTCCGACGGTGCCGACCAGAGGCGCCCGGGAGGGCTGACTGCACAGTTCTTCCAGGAACAGAAGCATTTCCGCTGCCCCCGCGAGGGAGTCCCTGCGCAGGCCCATCGGGGTCGTCCCGGAGTGGTCCGGGCTTCCGGTAACGGTCAGGAGAAGCCGCAGGATGCCGACGATGCCGGTGACGACGCCGAGTTCCTTCCGGGACTCTTCCAGGACCGGTCCCTGCTCGATGTGCAGCTCGAAATAGGCTGCGATATCGCCGGGTCTCCGGCGCGCCGAGAGGATCTCTTCTGGATTTCCCCCCGCCGATCCGATCGCCTCCGCCAGGCTGCGCCCTTCCGGATCGCGGAGGTCGAGCATCTCCGCGGTGAGATTACCTGCAAGGGCTTTGCTGCCTATGGTGGAGATGCCGAACTCGGTCGGTTCCTCCGCCGTGAAATCGATGATCTCCAGCGGATGCCGGAGCCGTATTTCCGAATCACGGAGCAGCCGTGCAGTTTCGACACCCGCGAGCACGCCGATAACGCCGTCGAAGCGCCCGCCGTTCCTCACGGTGTCGGTGTGCGATCCCAGTACGATCGGAGGAAGGGAAGGATCTGCGCCCTCGAGCCGTCCGATGAGATTCGCGGTGGCGTCCATACGGGGTGTCAGACCGGCGGCTTCCATCCGCGTGCGGAGCCAGCGGCGACCTTCGTTGTATACTTCCGTGAAGGCGGACCGGGTCCAGCCTTCTTCGCTCCGGTCAACGAATTCCGACATCCGCGATATGTCCGCCTCGAGCCGTTCAGATCGCGGCGCCGGGAAAGAACCTCTTTTTTCCATGTCTCCTCCCGCTGGTAGTATACAGGATTTTGAAATGCAATTCCACAATTCGGCAGAAAGTGCGGTTTCTGTTGACTTCTGAAACGGTTGGTGAGATAACTATAAGTACTATGAAGACGAAACAGAGACGACTGATCAGGAACGGCACCGTCGTTACCGGTTCGGGCATGCACCGGTGGGATGTGCTGATGGAAGGGGAAAAAATCACCGCGGTCGGACCCGGTTTGGAATCCGGATCGGCAGAGGCCCGTCCCGGAAAACAAGCCGGGGCTGAGACAGGGGGTGAAGCGGACCTGGATGTGATCGATGCGTCCGGCATGTACGTGCTGCCGGGGATCATCGACGCCCACACCCACCCCTACTACAAGGATGATTTCAGGACCCTTGCCTCCACCGCGGCCTACGGCGGCGTGACGACCCTCATCCATTACGCCTACGCTTTTCCGGACATGGAAGCCCTCGAAGCGGCGGAGAAGGCCGTCGAATCGGGAACGAAAGAATCCTGTGTCGACTTCGCCCTGCACCTGGGGATGTTCCAGGTGGAAAAACAGTACCGGCAGGTCCCCGAGGTCTTCAAACTCGGAATAAACAGCTTTAAGATGTTCATGGCCTACGCCAAGCTGGGCCGCATGACCAGCGATTACTACCTGGCGGCGGTGATGGACCTGATTGCCGAACAGAACGGGATCGCCATGGTCCATGCGGAGAACGGTCTGGTGACCGACTATCTCGAGGACAAGTACAACGCACAGGGTGTGCCGGCGATGCAGTTTTTTTCCAAAATGCGTCCGGACGTCCTGGAAGCTGAAGCAATCAACCGCGCCATTGCAATCGCCGAGGTCTGCGGCTGCCGGATCTACATTCCCCACGTCAGCGCCAGACGGGCCCTCGAGCCGATTGAGACGGCGAGAAGCCGGAGGCAGACGGTGTATGCCGAGACCTGTCCGCAGTATCTCACCCTGACCGAGGAAGATTTCTTCCGGTGGGGGGCCCTCGCCAAGATCGGACCTCCCCTCAGGCACCAGGAGGACCTCGATGCGCTGTGGCGCGCCCTCGACGGGGGAGTGCTGGATGTGGTGGCGAGCGATCACGCCCCCAAGGGACAGCGTCCGGACGAGGATTTCTTCAAGGCCGCGTACGGATCCGCGCAGGCGGAGACGCTTCTGCTGCTGATCTACGACGGCGGAGTGAATACTGGACGCATTTCCCTGCCGCGCCTTGTGGAGGTGCTCTGCGAGAACCCGGCCAGAATATTCGGCCTCTATCCGCGCAAGGGGACCCTGCAGCCGGGCAGCGACGCCGATCTGGTGATCTTCGATCCCGCGGCCCAATTCACTCTGAAAAAAGAGAACCAGCACAGCGAAGCGGGCTTTACTCTGTACGAAGGGCGCGAGTGTCTGGGCCGGCCGGTCATGAGTTACCAGCGGGGACGGCCGGTTCTGGCGGACGGAGAACTGTCGGTGCAGGCCGGCGACGGGATCTATCTGCCGCGGCCTGAATAAGTACCGGCGGGTGAGGGCGATAGCATTTCCGCGCCCCGGGCCAGCCGGATCCCCTTTTCCTTCGGGGGCAGGAGTCGTATACTTTTTGCATGCAGCGTGAATATCCTCTCTGCCGGGAAGTCAAATTTTTTTACAATGGAAAAAGCGCCGAAGCCGAATGCGGCCTGGTCTACCTGGAGTCCGGGATGGGCGTGCTCGAGTACTGCTTCGATAGACGCTGGCGTGTTGACGAGCTGGTGCTCGGTCCGCCGATGTATACCTGCGCTTTCTACTGGGCCGACCGGCCGTACAACGTCTACCTCTGGTACGGCGGAGAGGGAGAATTCACGGCGGCATATTTCAACATCGCCGACCAGGTGAAGCTCTCCCCGCACCGTATGGAATACCGCGATCTCTATGTCGATCTGCTGATGTATCCCGACGGGCGGCAGGTGCTGCTCGACAAACACGAATTGCCCGCGGATTTCCCCCGGGAACTGCGGAGGTATATTGAGGAGGCGGAGAAGCGGCTGCAGTCCGAAGCGGGGCGGACCGTCGATTACGCCCGGATGTTCCTCGCTGTCCGGGGGCTCGACACCGGGTTCCGGGGTCTGGAGACTGAAAATCTGATGCTGGAGCCGCCGAGTGCTGCTGCGGCCGATGAATATGCGGCCTACTACAGCCGGAACAGTGAATTCCTGGCTTCATACGGGCCGGTACGGGACACCCATTACTGCAGTCCGGAAGCCCAGTCGGCGCTGGCGGAACAGGAGCTGAACGACAGTTCGGTGATCAAGATGTGGCTGCGCCATCGCCGGGATAACCGGATCATCGGTTCAATAAAATTTTCCAATATCATGAGGGGCCCCTTCCAGTCCTGTTTCGTAGGGTATGCCCTGGATTCTGAATACACCAACCGGGGCTATATGAGCGAAGGCCTGGCCGCCGCAGTCGATTATCTGTTCCGGATGGAAAGGCTCCACCGTATAGAAGCGAACATCATTCCCGGCAATCTGCCTTCCCTGAGGGTGGCGGAGAAGCTGAGGTTTGAATACGAGGGACGGGCGCGGAAGTATCTCTTCATCAATGGAAAATGGCGGGACCACCTGCATATGGTCCTGCTGAACGAAGAGGGGGATAATCAGGGGCCGGCCTGATCGAGTGTCTGCCGCAGCCATGCGGTCAGATCAGCCGACATATTCTTCTCCTGCAGTCCGAACAGAATGTTGGCCTTCAGCCAGTCGAGCTTGTTCCCCAGGTCGTGTCTGCGGCCGCGGATGCGGCATCCGTAGATGTTGCGGTCCTGCATGAGCAGCTCCAGGGCGTCGGTGAGCTGGACCTCGCCGCCGGCGCCAGGTCGGACAATGTCCAGGGCGCTGAAAATCTCGGGCGGCAGCACATACCGCGCCGCAATGACCAGGTTGGAAGGGGCTTCTTCCGCCCTCGGCTTCTCGACCACCCCGTGAACACCGTAGACTTCATCTCCGATCGGCTCAGCCTTTATTACTCCGTAGCGGCTCACTTTTTCCCGGGGGACCTCTTCGAGGGCCAGAACGGCCTCTTCGTACTGATTGTACACATCGATCAGCTGCCGGGTGACGGGGATGTCCGTGGAGGACTCGAGAACGGTGTCGCCCAGTAGGAGCGCGAAGGGTTCGTTGCCGACGTGGTGCCGGGCGCATTTCACCGCGTCTCCCAGCCCCTTCTGCTCGTGCTGCCAGACGAAGTGGATGTGTACATCCTCCGGCAGTCCCCGGATCTGTTCGAGTTCGGCGGTTTTTCCTTTTTGGAGCAGCTGCGCCTCCAGTTCGAAGTTCCGGCTGAAGTGTTCTTCGAGGGCCCGTTTGCCCCGGCCGATTACCAGCAGAATGTCCTTGATTCCGGAGGCGATAGCCTCCTCCACCACGTACTGAATGACCGGTTTGTCCACGAGGGGAAGCATCTCCTTCGGCTGGGCTTTGGTTGCGGGCAGGAACCGGGTTCCGTATCCCGCTGCGGGAATGACGGCTTTTTTAACCATTGCAGACCTCCGGTTTGATGACGTTGATGTTTTCCGCCGCCAGGGTGGACTGCAGCCGTTCGAACATCGCTTCGTTCTCGTAGGCGCCGATGATCGCCCCGCCGGAGCCGGTGAAC
>JBNGED010000024.1:0-12815 GCA_049975605.1 Sediminispirochaetaceae bacterium
TTCAGCGGGTACTGTCGTCTCGATGAAGTCCTCCTCATATCCTTCCATGCGCAGTCGGCAGTTCGGTAGGAGAAACAACGCCGCGGTCAGTAAGGCGAGAAGTCCTACTAAACTGAGGACCCGTGCGGAAGGTCCCGGGTACTTGCCCCGTGATACCCATTGATCTGAAGAGCCGTCTAAACGGCGCTCGGATAGCATCATTCTTTACCTCCTTGAATTGCAGCATCCAGAAGAAGGACGGGAAAACCATCTCTCAGGGTGGAAGGCGGATGGAGGACCACCGGATCTCCATTATTCAAGCCTCCAGCGAAGAAGACCTCCTCCCCGGATGCCGCCGCCGGCCGAAGAGCGTGCTCGAAGGCCTTCCCGTCTTTCACCAGAAAGAAGCGTGCCTGCTCCGGCACGCTGTCCGCCTTCAGGCAGCTCTTCGGCAGAACGAGCATAAGTTTCTCGGTCCGATCCCTGATCGAGACAGAGACGAACATGCCTGGACCGAGTTCCTCCGGAGTATCTTCGATTGAACAAAGCAGGGAGATGCTCCTGGACCGCGGATCGACTTCAGGATAGATATGGGCGACGGAGCCCTTCAGTTCGGAATCCAGGTTGGGTCCGGCTATGCGGACCGCAGTGCCCGTTCTGATTGCCCCTGCCTGTGATTCGGCGAGTTCGAACCTCACGAAGAGGCCGGCGGGATTCATAAGGGTACAGACGGAGCTCCCTATGGAAAGATACTCTCCTTCCATTGTGTGAACTGAGGATATCACCCCGCTGTCAGGACTGCGGATAGTGCAGAGAGAGATCATTTCTCTCATGCGGTCGAGTTCGAGCTCAGCAGCCTTCAGGTCTATCTCGGCTGCCGCAACCTGACTGCCGGCGGCGCTCTCCTGCAGCTGAAGATAATACTCTCCGCGTTCGGTCCCGCAGGATGGAAGATCATGTCCCGCCCGACTGAAATCGATGTCCCGCAGGCCGATGTTCAACTCCGCCAGCTGGTGTTTCAGATCCTGTACCGACTCGCGTGCGTCCAGAAGACGGTTGCGGTATTCAGTCAGTCCGGCAGCCGATATGGAACCGGTTGCGTGAAGCTCCGTCTCCGTATTGTAGTCCTTCTGCGTTTGCTCCAGCTGCCGTTCCGCTTTACGCAGGCGAAGTTCGAGACGATCTATCTCTATCAGCCGTATTTCGGCATTCTGCAGCTCCAGCCGCCGGTCCTGCCGGCTCTTCATCAGGGCGTTCCGCATCCTGTCCGCCTGGTTCTTCAGGCGTTCGTATTCCAGCTCGAGGAAGGCCGAATCCATCCGGGCGACAACATCCCCCCTGGTGACAGTCTGCCCGGGCATGACCTCGATCTCCAGCAGTACCCCTTCAGTCCTGCAGGGAATGTTCCGTTTGTCGATGCACACGACGGTACCCGGCGAAGTAACCGGACGGCTGAATTTTTTCCGCTGAACCTGGACAACATTCACGGGGACGGCTTCCGGGATACTGAGAGACGCTTCCCGCGTCGAGGCTGAGCAGCCTGACAATTGAAATACCGTCTGCCAGATAAGAATAACGGCAAATAAGAGCCGGCAGCAGCTACTCCATGTCGCAGTCATCTTCCGCCTCCCCGGGAACTATGTAGCGGCCGATGAGAACCGGGAGGTACTCCTCCAGACCGCATGTCAGCAGCAGGTCGAGTTCCTTCAGGCAGCAGTCGGTGCAGCTTCGGAACACTTCCAACTGGTGCCTGGTAAAGCTTATCTCAGCCTCCATGAGCTCCCTGAGCGAGATCCGGCCGAGTTCCTTTCGGCGTCCTGCCAGGGACAGCTCGTCGTCGACCGCATCCGCCTTCCGCAGATAGAGCTCATGACGTTTGTGCAGCAGTACTACCTCGCCGTACAGCCGTCTCACCCGAACCTTTACCTGTGTCTCCATCAAGCTGCGCCGCCGTTCGGAGTCGGAGATTTCGGAATCGGTACCCGGGGCTTCCCGGAAAAACGCCCCTGTATCGATCCGCAGCTCGGAGGAGGGTTCCTGCAGGAAGGCGGACCTCGATCTCTCTATCCGGTCAAAGGCTTCCACGCGCAGGAGCGGTCCGGATGAGCTGATGTGTACGCCGATACTGAAGGCGGGGAGGTGGGGCGGAAACAGTTCTCCGGTCAGCTGAAACGTACCGAAGAGGTCAACCGCGGGAACATACCGTCTCCGCCGCTGTGCCGCGGCGATATCGAGGGATTCCCGTTCGATGGAATTCTCCCGCAGCAGGATATTGCCGGTACGGGCTTTTTTCTGAAAAAAATCAATTCCAACGGGAATTCCCGGTTCCGTAAGAGGCGGAGACGTGCTCCGCAGAGCGCCTTCCGGCCGGTACAGCCTCCCCTCATCCGCGCATACCAGAACCGAATACTCCTGACAAAGTCCGGCAAGCTGCAGTTCCCTCTCTTCGAGATCCAGACGGCGGCGCCTGGTCTCGAGAAGCATTGAATTGTACTCTCCGGAGCTTATCTCCCCGTGTTCCCGCAGACATGAGGATGTCTCCATCCTGCTCATCTGGAAGGCCAGCAGCCGGGAATAGAGTTCGATCTCCCTCCGGTACAGGAGGAGTTCCAGAGAAAGCGAGACCATGTCGCGAACCAGGTCGTATCTCCTCTCGGCCATCATGAGTTCAATCTCCCGCAGCTTCAGCAGATGTTCCCGTTCAAGCAGACGGGCGGAAGAGGCCGAGGAGACGATCGGCAGCTGAATACCCGCGGATAAGGTGTGAGTGAGGGAATAGGGAGTGAAGAGCCCGTATGACTCGATTCCCGAATAACCGAGAGTGAACGACGGCATGTGCAGCCGGATGAAATGAGCCCTTCGACTCATCTCCCCGGCGTATGTCCGGCGCAGGTAGTTCATTTGAGCATCATGCTCAACCGAGCTGTCTATCGCAGCGGCGATACTGATACTGCGTACCGCTTCGGTTCCGACCGCCGGAATATGGACGGCGGACAGGAAGAGAAGAAGAAATGCGCCGGCACGCAGACGGGACCTATTCATCCGTGGAGTACTCCTGAACGGGAGGAGACTGCTCCTCCGGCGGCTTCTCAGTCAGGGTCCCGTTCGTCCTGTCTGCTATCTCATCGATGTTAAGCAGAAGACGGGCCTTGCTCCGGGCATTCTCCGCCCGCTGATACAGTCCGAACCGGAAGAAGGCGTCCGCCTGCGTCAGATATATACCGACGCCGCCCTGCAGGAATTTGGCTGCCTCGCTCAGGAGGACCAGCGCCTTCTCCGGATTACCGAGTTCGAGTTCACACCTTCCGAGCAGCATCAGCAGCTCGGGGTATTCCGGGGCGAGCTGAAGGTAGGGAGACAGCAGCGAACGGGCAGCGGAGGGCTGATCCTTCATAAGGTATGCCCTGGCCCGCCATTTATCGATGACGAGAGTGTAAGGAAAAGCGGACGGGGCGG
Source organism: Sediminispirochaetaceae bacterium (assembly GCA_049975605.1). Taxonomy (GTDB): domain Bacteria; phylum Spirochaetota; class Spirochaetia; order DSM-16054; family Sediminispirochaetaceae; genus DSBN01. The sequence goes on from JBNGED010000024.1 coordinate 3,436, forward strand.
AACCCCATATTTCGAGGGCGCGATCGTAATCGCCGGCGAAGAACTCACTTTTCCCCCGGTCCAGCAGTTCCCGGTAGTCTTCATCATGCATACTTTCTCCCGAACATGAGGATGCAAGCGACAGGATACAGGCAATTATAAGCCGCAGCCGCAGTCGTGTTCCGGTCAGGGGCATCTCCTCACCTCCTTTTGTAATGCACTAGGGGTGGTGGAAATAATCTGCTTTTTTTTCCATCTTCCTGAATCAATGGTGAACGAAAACGCCTCTGTAAGGGACAGGAGGTGTATATGCAGAGATTGAAAACTATGTGCAGTCTGACATTCCTCTTGACATTCGCCGCAACTGTCGGATGGACGGGTCCCGCGGACCCGTGGGGGATCCCGGGTGTGAACCCGGTGGATGAGTACAGCGCCTACGTCCGGGACCAGAGTCTGCTCTACTCACAGCGGCTGTATGAATGTGAGAACGGCGTGAATGAGCGTCTCCGCCTGGCGGATGAGTACCACCGGAATCTTGAACAGCGGCTCCATCTTCTCATGGAAGAGTGGGAATCGACTGCCCGGGATGAGCTGCTTTCACGGCGGATTGATCCATATCAAGGGGACGGCGCGGCCGGTATCAGAACTGAGACAGCGGACATGGAGGCCGATCTTGCCTCGCGGAAGCAGCGCTATCTGCGGGAGTGCGAGCAGGTAGGCGAGCTCTTCAGCCGTCACTATGTGCTGCCGGAGCTGGATCGCAGAAGCGGGGAGGGCGGCAGCAGCGAAGCTCCATTCACCATGGTCGAAGCGGAACTGCAGATCCTGTCTTCAGCCGATAAAGATTTTCAGGGACTATCCGCGTGGCGGTCGGCGGAAGACGCGCTGGTCTCAGAGCGGCTGGACTGGGAACGGATGGCGGAACAGCAGTATTCCGCTGAACGGCGGAAGATCGACGATCAGTATGCTGAGCTGCTGCAGTTGGAAGAGAGATGGGAGAGCGGCTTCCTTCGGAATCTTGAGGAGAGCCGTGAGCAGTGGGATGAAGGCTTTGAAAAATTCGTACAGGAACGTCATGCGGCTGAAGAGCAGTTGATGAGTGCCTCCCAAAGGGAGAATATACTCTTCCGGGAGGATCTGGAAAAGCTGCTCCAGCTTACAGACCGGGCCCGGGGCATGAAAGAGGAAGCCGAGGGCCGTCTATTCATCGGTAACGACGGCGAATACTGGGGTAATATCCGCGACAACAATGCTGTCATAATACAGGAGAGCCTTGAGGTATACGCGGAGATCGCTCCCTTCGGCAGCGGGGCCGACGGCGCGGTGTTCGAGCTGCTGACAGATCTGAGCGGTGCGCGGCTCGAACATGCTGAACGGGAACGTGAATACCTGGAGGAGCTGGTGTATTCGGACGGAGGGTCCGGCGTTTCTTTCATGGAATCGCTAGGTACACTTCTCGATAGTAGCGAAATGGAGGAACTGCGGAATTTGCTGGAGGACGAGCTGAAGGCGTCCGTTGTCTGTTGCGGGGACTTGTCAGCTGAACATACAAGACTGATGGCGCGAATCGAATCGGCCCGTGAAGCAATGGAAGGTTCCGGGCGTATAGCGGAATTCCAGGTATCGATTGGACGCGAGCAGGCGTATCGCGGCCTGCAGCGGCAGATACAGACTGCCGCCGGGACCCTGGCAGCGCTGGAAGCAGAGCTTGCTGTCAGGCGGGAGGAAATAGCGGATGAACAGAGGCGTCAGACGGCGCAGATCCTTCCGGCAGGCGCGGAAAACGTTCCGGAATTCCTCGCCGCAATGAAGTCCGGGAACCGGCAGGAGGACCCCGCGGCTGTACTCCGCGACCTGGCCCTCTCATTTTACCATGAACACGCCGAAGAGATAGATCCCGGCTACATATCCCGCAATCAGGTGTACCGTAAACTCAAGGACAAGATCGGATATGCGGAGGAGGGCAATCTCGCGGCTGCAGCTGAATCGGCCCGTCAACGGATCAGCGGTCTTCCGGATGAGAAGGAGCTCTACGATCTCTATACGGAGATTTTACTGTCAGGGGCGCTGGAGAACACTCTCCTCTATCGGGCAATGGTGGAAGATACCGGGAAGATACTGTTCGACGGCATCCTGGATTCCTCCGGGGAGAAAATCGAGAGTCTCAAAACGGAACGGGGTATCCTCTATGGACAGGCAGCCTACTACGGAGGTCTGGCGACTCTGTGTTATGCAACGCTCAACTTCGGAGGAGGCGCCGCACTGACCGCCATCGCCGCGGGATTCCTGACCGCCGCCGGCGAAGTCGGCAAGGAGATCGGAGATATACGCTCCCTGCGGGAAAGCCTGCAGGAGCAGCCGATGAGCGGCCGGGAAGAGCGCGAGGAGTTCCTTGCGGGGATAGACGAACTGGACCGCCTGGATAAGCGTCTGGCGGAAGTTGAACAGCATGAAGAGTACCTTCAGACACAAGAGTACACTCCCGAAGAGTGGCTGGATGAGCTGTGCAGCAGTGAGAGCCTGCTGTGCGGACTGGTCGATTCTGAGTTCCTGGCAACGGCGGAAGGGTTGCAGATATCTGTTCCGGAGACCGGCGGGAATAAAATCGGCGTCTTCGAGTTTTTCGACCGGCTCGATTCGGAAGCGGAGAACCTGAGAACGGTTCTCGAGCTCCGGAATGATGAACTCATACGTGAATCCGCCGATACCCTCCGGGAGTTCAGGATGGCGGTACTGGAAGGGAATTTGCAGATGAGTATCACGGAGTCGGCGGATGCCGCGGGTGCCGCGGAAATTCTCCGCACGGCGGCACAGGACCTGGATGTCCTTGCCTGCAATCGGGTAGTGGAACTGCGCACACTTGAAGAAGAAGGCAGACTCGCCGAATTCATGTGCCGGATGGATGGTGAGGCGGCGGGCCGTCTCCATTTCCGCGGACAGCAGGAACACATTGCAGCGCTGTGTTTTCATTCCGGTCAGGAAAAATGGGAAGCGGAGAGGGCGCTGCTCGAGGGCGAAGCCGTCCGATGGGAAGAAGCATTCAGACATGAATACCAGGGAAATCGAACGCTGTGGGATGCGCGGATACGGCAATTCGAGGAAGGACGGCGGGTGTGGATCGAAGAGGCGGCGCGGGAGAAGGCGGACAGGATAGTGACGGATGGGGTCTCTATGCTGGGAATAGATCCGGGCTGCTGGCAGGAGCAGCTGTCCGCGGTGCCCCTGGACAGGCTTCCCGCGTTCCATTTCCCGGCGGGGATTCGAGAGGGGATTCCAGCTGGCTTTCCGGCGCCTTTGCAGCAGGGCAATCCGGCCGCGGCGGACCTGCTTGTCTATACTGAGAACAGATCCGCAGGGTACCATAACCGGATAGACCGATTGTACCAGCAGGCCGAGAAGATGATACAGGAGACCGCCTTTCGGACCGGACTGGAGAGGTTGAGCGGAATAATCGAAGGGCACCAGCGGGATCTCACTGACGCGGTGGAGTCTGCCAACGACGATGTGCGTGTTTCACTCCACACGGTGCTGGAGGGAGCCGGATATCGGAGAGACGGCCGAACTTTCGAGCGGAACAGCTTGATCGATGTGACCCTCTTCTCCCGCGAGAGAGAACTCCATGCAATCGGTGCCTATCGGGATTACGAGCTGCCCGAAATGAACTGGGCCGGGAAACTGCGCGGCTGCGCGGAGGATGCACAGGGGTATGAGGATGCGCAAGGTATGTACCGTCGGTACCTCGAAGAGATCGGGGTACAGCGCCGTCTCATCCTCGGGGGGTACACCGGCATGGAAGAAAGTGTTCTGGAGAAAGTCTCGGAGGCCGCCCGCGAACTCTTCCTCACTGAGCGGCAGGATTTCCACAGCTCCGGACAGTACGAGAAGTACCGCGATACCGAAGGTCTCTTCGCCTGGCATGTGGGATACGCTCCGGAGATGGACCCGGATAATCCCGGACGCGTGGAGCGTGCCGGAAGCGGAGAAGTCGGCCGGATCATGACCTCCTATTACCGGAACGAGTTCCGGCTCAGCCGAGGATTGAGCCTGCTCGATACGGCGGTGTGGGACCGCAAGGTCTGGGACGACGATCATGATAACGACGGAGAAGCCGATGGTTTCTTCCGGGCGCCGACGGCGCGTCGTCTCGCCGATCTCGGGCTGCAGGCGGCAGCCGGTCTCTTCATTGGTCCGGGGATCACGAGTGTCCTGGCCGGACTGGCGGATGACGCCTTCTTCCAGGGCGCGGATGCAGTTGGAGGTTATAGTTCAGCCGGGGATGCCCTCTTCGGCTTCGGGAAAACCGCGGTCCTCCAGAGCGCTCTGGCCGGGAACAATATGCTGTGGAAGGCCGGAGGAAGACCGGCGGGCTGGATCGATGGAGATGGTTTGTTCGACGGAGTACTTCCCGCTCTGGGGAAAACCGCCGGAGAAAGAATCCTCACATCAACGGCCGCGGCCGTATCTTTCGGAGCAGGCGAGTTTCACTGGGACGCGGACCTGTTCCTTGATAGCCTCGGCAGCCGTGAGAGCGGTTTCGCATACGCATCCGCCGCTGCCGGGACACTCGCGGGTAATATGGTCCATAACAGCCTGTACGACCGGGAGAATACCTATGGGTTTTCACAGTACGATCTTCAGCAGATGGAGATGGCTGCCGGGACTGGAGGACGGCTGGCCGGTGCGGGGCTCGAATATCTCTGCACCGGATCGACCGCGCTGAACCTGACAGGGGCAGGCGGGACCGGTCTGCTGGAACTCCGCCTGGATTCCGACGGGGTCTTCCTTGCTGCCGGCAGCGGCGGACATCGCTTTACTCTGTCCGACGCCGCTGTTCTCAGGAACGGCGCGGGGAACTACCTCATGCAGCGGAGGATTAACCAATATGCGGAACGGAATTTTTCTTCCCCGGAGCTGCAGACGCTGGCGGCGCAGGTGCTGCGGTTCCAGGCCTCTTTCGGGGACCGTGATGCCAGGAAGGTCGTCACCGATATTCTGCGGGGTGCCGATGAGCTGCGTTTCCTCGAGGCGGCCGATTACCGGGGGCGTACTACTGCCGGTGAAGACGGCAGCCGGACCATCAGTCTGAATCTGTACCCCCGCAGCGGGCTGGATCCTGCTTCGCATGCCCTCACTCTGCAGCATGAAGCTCATCGGGACGGAGTCGTACAGTTTTTTTCAGAGATGAATAATGCCGAAACCGCACTGGCAGTGCGGGCCCATACAGATATGGGCGGACGAATTATCCTGGACCGGATGTACGGCGGCAGCGTTTTTTCCAGCGATCCTCAGATCTTTCTCGATATGGCAATGCTGGCGGATAATCGGACGGGAACAGCCGGCATACAATCGGTCTACAGTTCGGAGGAAGACTACTGGAAACTGACCGGGAGCGGGGCGGTTCTCTGGGACGGTTCGCATCACCTCTGGACGGAGGGCGGCAAACTGATGGTCCCTCATCAGAGCGGTTCGTTCAGCCGGGACATCGCCGACTATCTCGGGATTTCTCAGAAAGAGGCCCGTGTGCTCATGGAAAGAGCAGGGCTGATCTGGGACTCCGGTCTCGGGACCTACCGGCAGGAAGAATCCGACTATACTCTGACGGCGCCTTCCGGTCTGTACGCGCAGTACGAACTGCTGAACCGGTTTGGAGAGCTGGAAGAGGGAGATGTTCCGGTGACCGGGAATCAGGCTTATGCCTGGGCAGTGCGGGAGCACGCTCTCCGGGCCGGCAGCGGTTCCTACGGGGACCGGGAATACGAGCAGGGAATGGAGGCGGGTCTTTCCAGCCGGGAGAACTTCCTCGAAACGGCCGGGCTGAAGGGGAGGACGGAATTCCCCGGCATCACCGGACGGGCGGACCTGAACACCTATTCACAGCAGTGGCTCGAGATGAGCACGGCCGGCAGAGCCCTGGACGGGAGCAGGGGAGAGGGATACTGTCTGGCCGAGTCGATCGCCTGCAGATACGTCGACAGGTATGAAGAGGTGGACTGGGAAGCAGTCCGCAGCGCCTTCGCCGGGACAGACTGGGGGCCGGCCTTCGATCCGACCACGGGAATGGTGGGGGACAAGCAGCTCTTCACTGCAAAATTGGCTGCTACATTCGATGTAGACAGCACCGCAACGGAGTATCGGTTCGATGCTCTCTCCGGGGCGCAGAATTTCATCAGACAGGAAGCCGGGACCGCGGACGGTGTAGCGGAATACAGCGTAGTCGCCGACTACGGCGGGCACTTTACCCACGTTCGCCCGGACGGGCTCGAAATAAACACTTATCCGGGGTGGAGTTCTGTCGGCCGCGAACCGAGAGAGTGGCGGGTGTATCTGTGGGATTGACTAAAAAATGATAAACAAAACCTTCACGGCGGTCGATCTTTATGATATGATCGTAAAAGTAAATAAATCAGAATTCATGCTCAAGTAGGAGAGTGAAAGTGAGCCCATCCGATACCTTAGTTGCAATTGCGCAGGCAATCATTTTCTTTTCGACTGTTGGGATTATTGCCTTCGGCCTTATCCAGTGGAACCGCGAGAAGGTCTCGACTGCCAAGGCCGATGAGAAAAAGTAGATAGCGTAAGCTTATCACACGCCAAGTAAACAGGCCGGTCCCCTGAGGGAGCCGGCCTCTTTTTTTGCATAGGGGGCGGCGGGGTTCAAAGGGCGCCTATTTCATAGGACGCCTATTTCGTAGGGCGCTGGATTTCAAAGCGCGCGGAGCGCTTCCATGGCCGATTCGTAGTCCGGCTGGTTGTGGTTCTCTTCGACGATCTCGATGTAGCGGATGTTGTCGTCCTTGTCCAGGAGAAAGATGCTGCTGTTCAGGAGGCGGAGCTCTTTGATCAGGATTCCGTAGTTCTCGCCGAAGGAGGCGTATCGATGGTCCGAGAGGGTCTCCACCCGGCTGCAGCCGGTGACATTGCACCAGCGCTTCTGGGCGAAGGGCAGGTCCATGCTGATGGACAGCACTTCCACTTCCGGGGAGAGACCGCCGGCGAGTTCGTTGAACTTCCTGGTCTGCTGGTTGCAGATGCCGGTGTCGAGGGATGGTACTGCGCTGATAAGCTTGATCTTGCCCTGAAAATCTTCGAGGCTCTTCGGCAGGAGATCTTTGTCCAGCACCGTGAAGTCGGGGGCCCGGTCGCCGACCCGCAGCTCCGGTCCTATCAGGGTGATGATGTTGCCTCCCATCTTGCTCACTTGTCGTTCCTCCATGGGTAATCCTCCTTCACGTGTGATTGGCGCTTCTCTAGGCATGGATCGTCCAGCCCTCCGCGGCGCGGGCGGCTTCCATGAGCGCCTCCGAAAGGGTCGGGTGGGCGTGGATCATCCTGGAAATGTCCTGTGTGAGCAGTTCCGATCGGCGGGCCAGCAGGAGCTCGTGGATGAGGTCGGTGGCCTGGGTCCCGATGATACGCGCCCCGAGGATCTCGTTCGTCTTGGGATTGTAGATGATCTTGACCTGACCTTCGGTCTTGTTGATGGCTACCGATTTGCCGGCCCCCCGGTAGGGGAAGACCGCCGAAGTCACTTCGTGTCCCTGTTTGACCGCCTCTTCTTCGCTCAGTCCGAATCCGGCCACTTCGGGTTCGGTGTACACCGCAGTAGGAATAACCGTCGGATCGATGCGGGTCTCTTCGCCGTGACCGGCCATGTGCTCCACGGCGATCTCGGCCTCCTTGGAGGCCACGTGGGCGAGCTGCAGGCTGTTGAGCACGTCGCCGACCGCATAGATTGATTCAACGCTGGTTCGGTAGAAGTCGCCCGTGGGAATGGTCCCCTTCTCTGTAGCGATCCCGACGTTTTCCAGGCCGATCCCTTCGGTATTGGGTATTCTGCCGACAACAACGAGGAGGGTCTCGGCCTCCAGGGTCTGACTGCCCTTCCCGTCCTCGATCTCGATGCTCACCTTGCCCTTCGTCTTCTTCGGGGCGGAAGCCTTCGCTCCCGTGTACATCTTGATCTTGCGCTTCTTGAAGGAACGGGCCAGGATCTGGGCTGTGTCCGCGTCCTCGGCGGGCAGGATGTGATCGAGCATCTCCACCAGCTGGACTTCCACCCCGAAGGCGGACATGATGTGGGCGAACTCGCAGCCGATGGCCCCGGCGCCCAGGATGATCATTCTTTTCGGCAGACTCGTCATCATGAGGGCGTCGTCGCTGCTCATTATGGTCTTCCCGTCGAACTCGAAGCCCGGCAGTTCCCGGGGTCGCGAGCCGGTGGCGATCATGATGTTTGCGGCCTGGATCTTCCGTTCGCCGTCGAGGGTCACTTCGTGCGGGCCGGTTATTTCGGCGGTCCCCTCGATGTAGTCGATCTTGTTTTTTTTCAGCAGGAACCGTACTCCCTTCGAGAGCGCGTCGGCGGCCTTGCGGGATTCGGCCTGGACCGCGGAGTAGTCGAAGCCGGACAGGTCGACGGAGGCGCCCATTTTTTCCAGATCCTGTACCGAACGGTAAATCTCCGCCTGATGAATGAGGGCTTTGGAGGGAATGCATCCGATATTGAGACAGACCCCGCCGGCTTTGTCTTTCTCGATGACAGCTGTCTTCAGTCCCAGCTGGGCCGCCCTGATGGCGCCCACGTATCCGCCGGGTCCGGCGCCGATGACCGCCAGATCGTATTCGTAGTCCATATTTCCTCCTCGATTATACCAGTGCGTGCATCGGGTCCTCGATGATGCTCTTCAGGGCACCCATGAACTCGGCCCCCACGGCCCCGTCGATGACCCTGTGATCACATGACAGTGTGATCTTCATCCTATTATCAAAAAATACGGACCCGTCATCAAGTTCCACCGGCTGCTTGACGGCCGCTCCGACGGCCAGAATGGCCGAGGCGGGAGGATTGATGATGGCGGTGAACTCTTCGATGCCGTAGGATCCGAGATTACTGATGGAAAAGGTGGCCCCCGTGTACTCTTCCGGCGTCAATTTGCCGGCGCGGGCCCTGGCGATCAGGTCCTGCAGTTCGGCGTCGATTTGAACGATTCCCTTGCCGCCGCAGTTCCGCACCACCGGGGTGATGAGCCCGTCATCCAGCGCTACCGCCAGACCGATGTCGATGGAACCGAAGACGTGGATCTCGCTCTCCTCCCAGGATGCGTTGATAATGGGGTAGCGCTTGATGGCCTCGGCGGTCAGCTTCATCAGGAAGGCGTTCAGAGAGAGCTTCGACTCGCCCCGGGCGGTCCGCTGCTGGTTGAGGCTGCGGCGCGATTCTGTCAGCGTGTCGATGGAGACTGAGAGGGTCAGATAGTAGTGAGGAGCGGTGAACTTCGACTCCGACAGCCGTTTGGCGATGACCGCCCGCTTGCGTCCCACCGGGATCCGCTGTTCGTCGATGCCGGTGGCGGATACGGCGGCGCGCCCTGCAGCTGCACCGGCCCCCGTGCCTGTTGTTC
>JBNGED010000025.1:0-12730 GCA_049975605.1 Sediminispirochaetaceae bacterium
GCTTCCCGTACACCGATTGTCCCATGTGCCCCCTCTGATCGGAACTGGATATCTCGGCCAGCACATCCCCCTGTTCCGCCCAACCTTCCGTTTCTATTTCAGGATCGACGTGTACCTGCTCTTCCCATTCTTCAGTTACCCAGGAGTCAACTTTTTCGGATTTTGCCCTTCCGAATTGAAAACGGCCTTTTTTCTTTATCTCTTTTTCCACTTTCACCCGGCGGCTGCGTTTCTGAGTGATATGAGGATCCCCTGCTTTTTGAAGGACCCACTCCGCATCTTTTTTCAGCTCATCGGGAATCGGCCGGATTTTCCAGTGGAACTCGGAGGCAGGGGGCGGAACAGGGGCCTTCCCTTCGGCGATCGTGTACTTTACCGCCTCTGCGGGAGCATTACTGACTTCTTCATCCACCGATGCCATGCTCCGGTTGAAAAGCTCCATGGCAGCGGAGACTGCTTCTTGGTCGACACCGCTGGTAATACCCTTACTGGCAATAAGCTTCAGTGTGGAATCTACATCCCACTCCTGTCCCCGGGGATTCGGCTCGAATAGAAGAGACGCCCTGAGATGGGAATTCTCCACCACTACACGAAGATTACCTTTGATACTCATCCTGCATCACACTTTGTAGCCCTGCTCAGCCGCATCGAGCAGCCGTGCCTTTAGAAAGTTATTCTCTTTCTTCAGAGTGTCAATTTCATACTGCTGAGCCTTGATGGTATCAATGAGATCCGCCTTCGAAAGGGCTCCGCTGTGAAGGAGGTTCTCAAGATCATGGACTTTCAGTTCATAATCTATCTCAGCTTCCATCTCGGCGGTGGCAAAACTCTGCTCAAGACTCTCGATATCAAAAAAAGCAGCGTTATCCTCACTCTGCCGCTGAACGACTTTATCGGCTATTCTGAATACTGCCTGACTCAACACGGAATTCGGCTTATACGTGGTGATCGGAAGCCGTGAACTCTGCGCCACCTCCTGCAGGTGATCAAAATAGAGAACACCAAGATGCTCTATCTGAACTCCGAGATACTCCCGGCAGGAGCGTCTGATCTTCTCCGCCTTCTTCGCATCGTTCGGATCCTCGAGCATATTCATTATCAACATCGGGCTGAAAGATTTCATCACAGAATGAAACTTATCATAGCTCTCTCTGTCTTCCGCAGCAATTCTTTCCAGGAGTCTGGGAATATAGATCCTTTGGAACTGTTCGCCGTCCTGCCGCATCTTTTCCATCAGTTCGAATGCGGGAGTTCCCTTTTTGAAGGTGTTATGCATTACTCTGAATACGGTATTTTTAAGAAAAAGATAGGCGTTGAGCGTCGCCGTCAGAGTGGGGGTCGTTACAATCAGGCCGCGGGAAGAAGTGAGAAAAAAATCCAGCGTATTGAAGTTCGTACCTGCGCCAAGATCCATTACCAGATAGTCGGCATCGATGGTATAAAGCCTTCGTATCAGCTTCGATTTCTGTCCGCTATTGAGGTTGGCAATCCCCGGGATCTCAGCATCTCCCGGGATAAAGCGAAGGTTTTCGTAATCGGTAGGCAGAATCACCTCATCGAAATCTATATTCTTGTTTGTCAGAAAGGTCCCGATTCCGGATTTTCCCCCGCCCTGCCCGAGAATGAGATGAAGATTACTTGCTCCCAGATCAAGATCGGCCAGCACTACGTCCTTTCCATACTGTCCAAGGGCTATCGCAAGGTTCGCTGCAACCAGACTTTTACCGACCCCTCCTTTCCCGCTGGCAATAGGGAGAATCTGCATCTACTCCTCCTCAAGATCCGTAATACTGAATGAGATCTTTCCTTGTTCAGCACGGTCCGCCTCTTCAGTCCTCTCAGGCTGCCCTTTCCATAGAAAAAGGATGAGGGCCGCCAGTAAATCCAGCCCGGCTGAGAGGACGATCAGCGGGATAAAATCCTGCAACAGAGCTGCAGCGATCTGGATTGTACTGAGGTTCAGTATATTGAGAATTACGGGAATCACCCCATAATCAAACAGAACAAAGAGCACTGCAGCAAATGACTGTAAAATTTTACCAACAGCAATGATCTTTGCAACACCATAATACCGTGATGGGTACATTCCGGCTAACATCAGCCCTGCAAGAAGAATAAATGCATACGAACTCATCCAGAAGAAAAAGAGGGCGTACTCCGGAACCTGCAAGGGGTTAAAGAAGGATTGCAGAATGTGTATCACTATGATGTATCTAACTGCTTCCCATATGAAGCACAAAAATGGAATAACTCGATGTTTCATCTACTGCAAAGTGTACGCACAGCATCAAGACAGGTCAATACGAAGTTACTGGTTATTAGCTCCCCCAAAGCTTATGGTTGATGGTACAGCGTGACCAGAAGGTTGACAAACTGGTTTAAAACTAGACAATAAAAGGAAAGAGGTACAAGTGAAAAAACGAGAACTAGTTACATGGATTATAATCGCTGCCGGGATATTCATCTTCGGTCTGGTTACTACCCTGACTCCCAACGTTCAAGCACAGCAGAGCGACCAGGTCACTCAGCAGTATGTCGATCGTATTCAATATGCACTCAACTTTATTCTGCAGAACTATGTAGATGAAATTCCACCCGAACAGCTCTATGAGGGAGCCATGAAAGGGCTCTTCGACAGCTTAGAGGATCCCTACTCGTATTATCTTACAGCCAGTGATATGGAGGACCTCACCGACACGACCACCGGCAAATTCGGCGGAGTTGGACTCTATATCAGCAAACCGGTAAGAGGTGATGAAGAAACAGAACCGGTGAACGGCAGGGACGCCTATATCAAAGTGGTAGCACCGATCGAAGACACTCCTGCTTACCGCGCCGGTATTCATGCGGGTGATTACATCACGAAAATCGGCGATACGTCTACCAAGGATCTCACCGTCGATGAAGTCGTGGAACTTCTGCGCGGAGAACCCGGAACCCAGGTTACGGTCACGATTCTAAGAGGCAAGGACATCTCCTTCGATGTAGATCTGGCAAGAGCAATCATTGAAATACCGACAGTAAAATACGATACGATCCAAGACTCAATTGCCTATATCCGAATCATACAGTTCACTCCCTATACCGACGATCGTGTCGAGGAAGCGGTGAATGAATTTTCAAGGAAAGGATTCGAGTATCTCATCATCGATGTTCGCGGTAATCCGGGAGGACTTCTGGATTCAGTCACGGATACCGTAGATCTCATTCAGACTGAAGGAACGATCGTCAGTACCAGGTCACGGGTCCCCTCTGAAAATGAAGTCTTCCTTGCTCAGCCGAATGTATCCGTTCCGTCCGATATACCGATCGTGGTACTGATCGATGAAGGTTCTGCATCTGCTTCAGAAATTCTGGCGGGCGCTCTGAAAGATACCGGCCGCGGAATACTCATTGGAGAGACAAGCTTCGGAAAGGGTTCCGTACAGAAAATCATCCCCTTCGGCCGGAGCGGTTTCAAACTGACCATCAGCCGTTACTACACACCCAGCGGGGTCAACATCGACAAAGTAGGAATCGATCCCCATATCGAAGTGAAAGAACCTGAATTCACCGATGAGGAGAATGACGCCCTCAAGCGGGTTTTCGAAGAGAGACTGATCAGCAGCTTCGTAGATAGTAATCCTCAAGCTACTGAGAGGGAAAAAGAGGCGTACGTTGAGACACTCCAATCCGATTACGGGATAAATCTGAACGATGAGGTGCTGAAAAAACTGATCCGTAACGAATTCCACCGGAGAATGGACTTCCCTCCCGTTTATGATCTGAAGTACGACAGGACTCTGCAGAAATCAGTAGAACTGCTGCTCGATGGTACGATCGCGGAGATGATCTCCGAAACACAGAATCGAAGCCCCGCTCTCAACAGCGGGGCCCGTATGGAGGATGTCTTCTCCATATTCGACTTACCATCAACGAGCTCTCCGTCCCAGCGCCAGAGGGCGAAGCCGTGAACCACACGACGCTTCCGGTGCAGACCCGCAGCCACAGCGAACTGCACGATATCACACGGGCTGTGGCTGAAATCGTACGAAACAGCAACGTTCAAGAAGGCCGCTGCAGCGTATATGTACCGCACACTACCTGCGGAGTCACTATCAATGAAAACGCCGACCCCTCGGTAAAGCAGGACATACTGATGGAACTGGACAAACGGATACCCTGGAAGGACAATTACTCGCATTCCGAGGGGAACTCCGCCGCCCATTTGAAAGCTTCCCTTATGGGCTTCAGTGTCAGTATTCCCATCAGCGGCGGCCGAATGATGCTGGGTACCTGGCAGGGTATTTATCTCTGTGAATTCGACGGGCCCCGCAGCAGGCGGGTCATCATCTCAATAGAATAAGGAATGCCCCGGTGCGGCAGTTTCTTTTACCCCGAGACTTTAAGCATTCTGAATTCGTAAAAAAATCAAGTGACGAAGGCTGTACCGGAGTCTCTCTGCAGATCAGCGGCCGCGATTTCCATTACCTCACGCATGTTCTCCGCTACAGATCCGGGACTGTTTTTCCCGGAATTGACCCGGATGGGAATCATTACACATTATCGATACTCGAGATCGGCCCTGACAGCCTGACCCTCCTGGCTGAACATGAGAAGCCCGCACCGCACAATATATCGGCACAAGATGAGATCCGAACCGAGTATTATCTTTTTCAGGCCCTTCTCAAGGGGAAAAAGATGGACACCGTCATTCGGCAGGCTGCTGAGACCGGGATACACCACATCGTGCCGCTGCTCACCGACCATATAGTGGTAAAACTGGAAAACCAATCCCGGGAGGAGAAGAAACTGGAACGCTGGGACACGATCATAGGCGAAGCCCAGCAGCAAAGCGGCTCGGCCGTTCATCCGAAGCTCCATCCCCCTGTACCGATACGGGAAATCGGCCGAATATGGCAGCAGGAATCTTCAAAATCGGCAGTATCTCTCTTTTTCCACCAGAACCCCCTTGCAAACGGTTCTCTTCACGGGTATCTTTCCAATTGTCCCCGCAAAGTCGCCCTTGTGATCGGTCCCGAGGGCGGTTTGTCTGCAGCTGAGACTGAATACCTCTGCTCAAGCAACTTTTTCCCTGTTCATCTGCAGATGAATGTTCTACGCGCCGAGACGGCAGCCATTTACGCGATCGGGGCAGTACAATCTATTCTTCAGGAGAAGGAGACGTGGCAGATCTTTCCACCACTTCGGCAGGAAGCGGATATCGCAGAATAAAGCTCCTCAATGTTCCCATAGATATCCTTCCTGAACAGGACATTGAAAATACCATTCGCAATTTTCTCGACAGCAAGGGTAAATATCAGATTATGTTTCTCACCCTCTGGGACCTCCTGCGTGCCAGGGGAGACAACGATCTCGCCCGGGCAGTAAGGCAGGCGGGATTGGTGATTCCGGTTTCGAAGAGTATTCAGGCCGGCGCCAGATTCCTCAGAAAAGGGGAACCTGTGAGGTACATGCCCTTCTCATTTGTAATTAAGCTATTAGGAGTACTGGAAAAACACAAGGGAAGCATTTACCTGGTCGGGCTGCGGCCTGGTGATTTGCAGAAGACGGCGGGAAATCTTCGCGACAGCTTCCCGGGTCTGCAGATTCTGGGCCGTTACGCCGGCTACTTTTCCCAGGAACGGGAGAAGGATGTTGTGCTCGTGATCAAGAAATCCGCCCCGTCACTGGTTCTTGCCGGTCCCGGGGTACGACGGAATCGTCTCTGGTTCCACATTCACAGGGACGAGCTTCCGGAAGGTCTTTCCCTGTGGTGCGGCGAGTGCTTTGACATTTTCTGCGGGCGAAGGAACAAACCGGCCGAGAAGAGCTGGAACCGGGGAACCTACTGGATGAGAGATGTCATCCGCCGTCCCTGGGTAATCCTGAGGATCTTCTATTATTCTTACTATCTTTTTCTACTGCTGATAGCCAGGATCCGGAAGTCTTAATCAGCGGTACGAAGATTCATAAGCCGGTAACTACAGTTCATAGAGTTTGAGATATTCATACAACTCCTTGAACCGCTCCTCGGTGTGACCTGCCAGGGCCTTGCCCAGGCTCCGGCGGAAGGTTGGAATGAGCAGGACCAGACCGAGAAGATCACCGAGAAAGCCCGGCGTAATCAGCAGAAAGGCCGATGGTAATAATCCGAGCAGTTCAAAGAATTCGATTCTGGGATAATACCCCTCTTTTATCTTCGTATTCATGTTTCGCAGGACACCGCGGATAGCAAGAAAAGACAGAAGAAGCCCCAGCAGACCCGACATAGTTACCGCAGAAAGAAGGGCATACTTTGGAAGGATCTCCGCCATCTCCAGCAGCACCGCCATGTCGCCGATGGGTATCAATGAACAGAGCAATACAATGTAGAGGAGCCTCAGGATAAAGCTTATATCCAGAAACCGCATGAGTGTTCTTAATTCAAGCATAGCACAATAGAGAGTATCACAGAGGTTTGCTTCGAACAAGATATAGCGAATACAATTTCCGGGACTGCATCCTCCTATGCGCAGCGTGCGTGTATCTATACATAGATACACGCCGAAAATCGATTTGTCCGCTCTTATTCCTTTTGCTATAATGCCGCCCTGAGCATAGAAAGTGTCGAAGGTAAAAAACATGTCCACTGTCCTCATTATTGATGATGATTCGAAGGAGCACAGCATCCTCACACAGGTCCTGTCGGCTTACAGGATCGAATCAGTCCACACAGCTGAGGAAGCTTTGGACCAGCTTACCTATACGAGACCGGATGTCGTCCTGCTCGGAATCGAGATCCGGGGTGTCGACGGCTTTGATCTGTTATCAAAAATCCTGAGTCTGCCTGACAATCCGCCCGTCATCGTAATGAGCACCCGCGGCGATACGGCCTGTATAGTTAAGGCAATCAAATATGGAGCCTATAACTATCTGTGCAAGCCTTATGATGCCGAGCAACTCCTCTCGCTGATCAGGGAATGCATCGCCTCACGCCTCATGTCCTATCAGGACGCTGCATTCAGGATCAAGGGGCCCGAAGACAGGATCATCGGGTCCTCCCGGATAATGGAGATTCTCAGGAAGAAATTATCCCTCTATGCCGATACAAATCTTCCGGTATTGATAACGGGTGAAAGCGGGAGCGGCAAAGAACTGGCGGCCCGTACTATTCACCTGTTATCCAATCGCCGCGACGGCAGCTATCGGACCGTACACTGCGGCGCCATTCCCCTGACCCTGTTTGAAGCCGAACTCTACGGGAGTGAATGCGGAGCATTCACGGGGGCGGTTCGGCGTCCCGGGTACTTCGAGCAGGCCCATCGAGGCAGCCTCTTCCTGGATGAAATCGGAGAAATGCCCCTGGAGGGACAGGTCAAGCTTCTGCGTATCCTCGAGGACCGGGAAATCATCCGGGTAGGAGGACATCGCAAGGTCCATGTGGATGTGAGGATCATTTCGGCCACCAACCGCGATCTGGCCGGACAAGTCAGGCAGGGGAAGTTTCGGTCGGACCTTTTTTATCGGATCAACACCCTCCACGTGAATCTTCCCCCCCTCCGTGACCACCCTCAGGATATCCCCGAGTTGAGTCGCTCGATCCTTCATTCATATTCAGACGCTCCGGTCGCTCTGAGCAGAGAAGCACAGCGCAAGCTGATGAAATATCACTGGCCTGGAAATGTGCGGGAACTTCGGAACGTCTTGACCCGGGCAGCCGTTCAGTCAGGAGGAGGAAAAATTGAGGCGTATCATATTCAGGTCCTCGAAACCGGGTGTGAGGACGGGGCTACTGCTGCAATATCCTGAAATCAACTGCTTCCAGTACCGGGAAACGGTTCCCCAGCTGGTCTTCGCCATAGCCGAGATAGCGTCCAATCAGCAGGATGTGAGAGTGAAGAGGAACTTCGTTGGGGCTGCTGGTGCGGCTGCGCGGTTCCGGTATGGTACCTGCAAATCCTGGTCCGATCAGCTGAACATAACAGCGATACATGAAAAGCTCTTCGCCGTTCTTCCAGTCCCCTGAGGAGAGCTCGAGGATCCCGAAGTATTCATCCTCCTGCGGGGCTATGAGCTGCCTCGAAGAGACGATTCCGTCGAGAACCATGTAGCGGTCCTTCGGTATGTCAGCTACTTCGCCTGCCGCGACATTCGCGGCAAGATCGTCGATGGTATATTCGAATGCCACGAATTCATCGAAACCGGGGACCGATCCGGTCTGTTGCGCCGACTGAGATGAAAGGGGCAGGGAAAGGCTCCCGACCAGTAAGATCAGGATGACTTTACGAAAAAAAGCGGCAGAATACATATGATACCTCTTCACATACGATTGTATGGCTTTATTCTGCCGTGGTCAAGAATTGCGTTCATGATTTTCCATGCGATATATATAAGAAATTTCTATAAATTTCCCAAAAATAGGACGATATTGTAGAAAGAGTAAAAAAACCAGCTGCATGTCCGATACTTTTATATTATATGCAGATAAAGGTTTGACAAATTTGGTTTACCTGAATAAGATTGTAATTGAAATGCGAGAGTATCGGAAGATTGAGAGGGCCCATGAATAACAACGATATTGTACCAGGCTTTGACGATGAAAAAGATGATAGCTTGAAGATCCGGCTGGAGAAAGTCGATAAAGTCGAAGGCTGCCTCGTTTTATATCTTACTGGATATATAGATACGTACAATTCTAACTTCTTTCAGAAACGGGTTAGCAAAGCGGTCGAACATGGATTTTCACGTCTTATTTTTAACTGTGCCGGTCTGAATTATGTTTCCAGTACGGGTATCGGCTCATTTACCGCCTTTCTCAAAGCGGTAAAGCCCCGCGGAGGGGACATTGTGCTGCTCGACATCCAGCCCAAGGTCTATGAAGTTTTCCAACTGCTCGGTTTTTCTCAATTTTTCAATATCAAGGACAATCTTCAGGAGGCGACGGATTTCTTCAACTCAGCTGGGAGGGCCGCCTCGACAGATGTGTTCCCGAAGATATTCAAATGCCCCATCTGCTCGAAGAAGCTGAAGGCCACCAAACCCGGACGTTTCCGCTGCAGCGAGTGCAAGACGATTCTGGCTATTGACAATTCCGGCCAAGTGTTTCTAGGATAGCATTCTAACCCACACTAAGGGGGTGAGTGCGGTAATGCAGAAAATCGAAAGTTATCTCGTCAATCTCGACATTCCCTACGAAGACCTCGGGGACAATACCTGGATAATCAACGACCAGAACAGCGGGCTGGAGCAGGTCGCGGTTGCAGTGAACGAACCCCTGGTAGTTGTCAGGGTGAAGGTTATGGAACTTCCCCGGAGGAACCGTGAAGAGTTCATGCTCACACTGCTCAAGCTGAACGGGTCGGACCTCGTACACGGCGCCTACGCGATAGTTGATAACGATGTAATTCTCATTGATACATTAAATTATGAAACAATGCATCAGGAGGACTTTCAGGCTACTCTGGATGCCGTCAGTATGGCGTTGACGGAGCATTATTCTCTACTCACCGGTTTTCGTGAATAAGATACTACAGAGGACAAGGAAATGGGATTTTTCGAGCGAATAAGAAGGGTTCTGAAGGGCAACCTCAACCAGATGATAAGCAGGGCCGAAGACCCTGAAAAAATGCTGAATCAGCTGATTACTGAAATGTCACAGCAGCTGAAGGAATCAAAAAACAGTGTAGCCTCGGCGATTGTCGATGAAAAGCGGCTGGAGCGGCTTACGAAGAGCGCCTATGAGGAAACCCGGAAATACGATGAACAGGCACGGGCCTTCGTCAAAGCGGGCAAGGACGCCCAGGCCAAGGAAGCCCTCCTGCGCAAACAGGAAGCCGAAAAACAGGCCTTACAGTACAGAGAGCAGTGGGAAGCTCAGCATGCTTCCGTTGACAAGCTCAAACAGGCCCTGAGACAGCTTCAACAGAAGATAGATGAAGCCCAGCGGAAGAAGAACCTCCTGATTGCCCGCTCGAAGAGGGCTGACGCTCAGAGGAAGATCCAGGAGACAATCAGCAGCTTCAATAACAATTCAGCCTTCGAGACCTTCGATCGGATGGCGAAGCAGATCGAAGAAAAAGAGATGCGTAATGAAGCCATCGAGGAACTGGAATCAAGTCCTCCGGACGACAGCCTGGAAGCGGAATTTGCCAAACTCGAATCTTCGCAGGACTCTCCGGACCGGCTGCTCGAAGACCTGAAGCAGCGCATGAAGGATGAAGAGAGCACCCGGTAAGACCGGAGTTCTCAATATTGTCCGGCCGGACACATCCGTCCGGTACCCGGAATGGTTATCCCGCCATTCTGAAGACCCTTTCGAGATCAGGCTCTCAAGCACTCCCCTCTCACCGTATGCAGTCGACATTTATCTGGTGCACATCTCCCATTTCCCTTTATTCTGGGAAAAAGGTGTCTCCTGCGGCCCGCCGGTAATAGCATGCGGGCCGTCAACACTGCTCGAAGCCGCCTTTGAACTTGGCTGCAGTGATTATCTGAAAGAACCCTGGAGCAACGAAGAATTCGGCATCCGCTGCCGCAGGCTGCTACCCTGCCCCCGGCTTCCATTCAAATGGGGGACCGTCTATCTTGGAGATGGCGAGCTGCTTTGCGGCGAACACCAGGTCCCGCTGACATTTCCCGAACAGAAGATCATCCGGCTCCTCATCAAGTATCTCAATCAGCCGGTACACCGCGAAACCCTTCAGTATGCTCTCTGGGGAGAACTTCGCCCGGGAAGCAGAGGAGTTGATGTGCACATCTCGGCTTTGCGCGGGAAGTTTAAACTGTTGTCAGGGAATGTGCTATCTGAAAGCCCCATCCGCACCGTTCATGGAGTCGGCTACATCCTTATTACATCCTCAACCCTTTAGGACCAGCTTGTGTATAACCTGTGTACAGAAATGCAGGCTTCTTAATATGACACATTGAGTATATCACTGTTTTATACAGCATTTTAGTCGGAAATTTGAATGCCTCTGATTTTTCCATATAAACTGTTATAATATAAATATATATAAAATTATTATGTATATGTGAGAGTATATTTTGACACACATCAATCTAAGAATTGATAAAATCTGAGTAATAAGCTCAGTGGATAACTTCCCCAAAGTTGTGGATAACATGTGCAGGTAAAATCAAAAAAAGCCTTCTTGTCTGCTGGATTCCTTCATGATACTATATTTCAATGAAGAAAACCGTAGCACCCGCCCTGACGTATATTGTGTTCTATATCCTGACACTCTGTATAGTTACCGGAATCGTTATCCTGTATCAGAGTGTACTGGGCTATGCTCCGGGCATCGATTCAGAGCAGGCCCTCGTCGGTCTTCTCCCGGGGATACTTACATATATGATTCCCGTTGCCACGATTGCTTCGCTGGTACTGGTTCTGCTCGTTCATCCGCACAATCCGGTCAGGAACATTCTGAGCAGTCTGTTGATAGCCATCGCCGCCGTAAGCCTCTATGCCGGCCCGGCATATTTTTTACTCAAGCTTCAGCCCGCCATGCCGGAATTGACGAGGTTCCCCTTGTACGAAGGAAGACTGACTCAGCAGGGCGACACTATGATCTTCAACGAAAAAATAACTGCCCGGGGAGAAGGCAGCATCGACAGCATTGAAATCGAGAACCTAGCGATTATACATCTTCAGGGCGAAGGGCCCCGGATCAAATTCTTACCGAAGGTTACTACCACTCCGGACACCGGCACACTGACGACACCCCGGGGAGAACAGGTATTGGACTATAGTTCCAGTCAAACCCCGATAGAAGCCATTGTGAGCCCTTCCAAACCGCTGAGACAGTTTGCCGTCGAAGTCAGGTCGCTATCCCGATCGCTGCAGGACTCGTTTCAAAGGGGCCTCATTCCCTTTCTGCTCCTGATAACGGCACATGTGCTCTTCATGACCGGGGCCTGGGCCGTTATCCGTACCAGCCGCTGGCCCCTCTGGAACGGACTGCTGTCTCTCATCTTTTTTCGGGGCTTCTTCTATCTCGACTCGCTGTTCCGCGGCGAAGCCGTACGGGAAGGGTTGAAGATCCTCGCTCTTCAGGATTTCATCCACCTTGCACCGGCTGCGGGCTTCCTGTTCTTCTTTGCGCTCTTCCTCCTGTGGGGAATATTCTTTCTCAAACCCGGGAACAGCAGGGAGGCCGGCATATGACACGTTTTCACACCAGGGCATTGATCACCATGCTGGTCTTTTATCCCATCGGTTATGTTTATTTTTTCATCATTGCCTTCCTCAACTTCCCGGCGGATCAGCTGCTTGCCTTCTACAAATCCGCGTGGGTATTCGAGGAGGCATTAAGGTCCATGGTCGAGTATTTCCCGGTCCTCACCGTCAGCGCGGTCCTGATCGCCTTTTCCACTATCCGCTCCGACAACTTCGAAATGGCAGTCTCGGCTGGTTCGATTTCCAAACCTGTGAGCAAGACACTGGTCCTGTTCCTCTTTTTTACCCTGATTTATTCCGCCCTGACGATCGGACTTCTGCCCGTCCTGTGGGAACACCGGCACAATCGCCTCTACACCAGCAACCTGGCGAAGAGTTATCTCGCCGAAGCGCGGCAGGCTGAGACGGAGGGCGAGCTTGAATCGGCCTATCAGTTCTACCGGGACTATCTGCAGATCGATAAGACCAACCGCGAGGTGAAAGACGCCGCCAACTACCTGGAGGGTCAGATTACCATCCTGGAAGCTGATTCAAAAATACCTGAACCGGAGAAGCCTCTGCCTCCGCGTACCGAATACCGGAACATGAAGG
>JBNGED010000026.1:0-2371 GCA_049975605.1 Sediminispirochaetaceae bacterium
CTCGGGAGGGGACCAGGGGAAGTTCATACGGATGCTGCAGAATCGCGGTTTTAGCTGGGCATTAATTAAAAAGGATAGTATTGACAAATTTATCAAATATTATAACAATTTACATTGACATATTGGATGTTTTTGGTACAATGATTTATACCTCACATCATAAGAGGAGAAGAAGAAGAAATGGCAAAAAATGGTAAAAAGGTTCGTATCTTTTCAGCTCTGGAAGTTGCCAATATCTGCGGTGTAGTGAACCAGACGGCAATCAACTGGATTAAAAACAATCATCTGAAGGCGTTCACTACGCCTGGAGGTCAGTATCGTATATATGCTGAAGATCTGCTGGATTTCCTCAACAGCAGGGGTATGCGTGTACCTGACGAACTTTTGGAGATCACCGGCCAGAAAGAGAAGAAGGTCCTGATCATCGATGATGATTCCGAGCTGAATGATATGCTCAGGAACATCCTCGCGAAAAAATTCGAAGGTTACGAGATATTTCAGGCCTTCGACGGATTCGAAGCCGGTCGTCTGATCGCGGAGATCAAGCCGACGGTCATTCTCCTCGATATCGATCTGCCGGGTATCAATGGACACGAGTTGTGCAAGAGGATCAAGACGGATGCACAGCTGGTATCACCGGTCATCGTTGCCATCAGCGGACTGGATGAAGAGAGCGAAGGGGAGAAGATTATTTCTGAAGGGGCGGATGCCTTTTTCCCCAAACCGATAGATTTCGAAAAGCTTTCGAACACATTGAAAGACCTTGTATCCGTGAGAGGAGCATAATGCCCCAGACTCAGAAACAGTATGTGTTGATTGTCGAAGATGAAGATGCCATCCGGCTCACTCTGCGGGACTATCTGCAGAGCAGGGGGATCCCGGTCCTCGTCGCGTCGGATGGAGTCGGTGCGATAAAGCATCTACTCGATTATGATGTGAAGATCATCATATCGGACTACCGGATGGAGATCTTCGGCGGTGAATACTGGATTAAGTTCATGGACAAATACTGCAGGGACACGCACATCATCATAACGAGCGGTTTCCTCCGGCCCGAGTTCACCATCCCCTTCGAGGTCATCTACAAACCGTTTGATTTTCAGGACCTTGCGGAAAAAGTTAAAAAACTGCTGATTGAAAAAGCGTAAGACCATAGATGCAGTTCAGCGTATGGGTGATAACGAGCAGCGCTTCAAGGCGTGCGAAGTAAAGGTAGAAGGCCGCGTCCAGGGGGTCGGATTCCGCTACTCGGCGATCCGCGCCGCCCGGCGGTACCAGGTAACCGGCTGGGTCCGTAATGAATACGACGGTTCGGTCACTCTTTTCTGCGAGGGGCAGGCGGACGCCGTGGACGGCTTCGTCGACTGGTGCCGTGCGGGTCCATCCAGCGCCCATGTAATCGACGTCACCATTATCCCGAGGACCTACAGGGGAAGGTACTCCACCTTCTCCGTAGCTTATTAAGGACCAGGGCACACGAAACGGGGCATATACCCGAAACGGAGCATATAAAAGGAAGGCCGCCCTGCACGAAAGTGTCGACACTTTCGTGCAGGGGCGGCCGATTTTTTTAAAGAAAAGAGCTTCAGCGCTTAATGGAGTAGAACGCGTCCATACCGGGATATTGGGCGGAACTCTCCAGATAGTCTTCGATCCGCATCAGCTGATTGTACTTCGCCAGACGGTCCGAACGGGAGAGCGAACCGGTCTTGATCTGTCCGGTCTCGAGGGCCACGACCAGGTCGGCGATGAAGTTGTCTTCGGTCTCTCCGGAACGATGACTGACGACGGCGGTGTAGCCGGCCCGTTTGGCCATCTCGACTGCTTCGAATGTCTCGGTGAGGGTACCGATCTGATTCACTTTGATGAGGATTGAGTTGGCGATCCCGCGATCTATTCCGTCTTTGAGCCGTTTGGTGTTGGTCACGAACAGGTCGTCCCCGACTATCTGGCACTTCCCGCCGGCTTTGTCGGTAAGGTCCTTCCAACCGTCCCAGTCATCTTCGGCCATGCCGTCCTCGAGGGAGATGATAGGATACTTGTCGATCCACTCAGCCCAGTATGAGGCCATCTCCTGAGAGGATAGCTCGCGTCCGTCGGACTTCTTGAAGATGTATTTGCCCTTGTCGGTGTCGTAGAACTCCGATGCGGCGGGATCGAGTGCGATGTAGATGTCCTGGCCTGCTTTGTAGCCGGCCTTGTCGATGGCTTCGAGGATCACCTCTACCGCTTCCTCGTTCGACTTGAGGTTGGGAGCGAAGCCGCCCTCGTCACCCACCGCGGTGCTGTAGCCCTTGGACTTGAGTATGGCCTTCAGATTGTGAAAAACTTCGGTAATCATCCGAATGCCGCCGCGGACCGAATCCGCCCC
>JBNGED010000026.1:2381-12672 GCA_049975605.1 Sediminispirochaetaceae bacterium
GCTCTTGAGGTTCGGCGCGAAACCCCCCTCGTCGCCCACGCTGGTGGCGTAGCCCTTCCGCGAGAGGATCTTCTTCAGGGCGTGAAAGGTCTCGGCCCCGTAGCGCAGGGCCTCGGCAAAGCTGGGAGCCCCGACGGGCATGACCATGAACTCCTGGAAATCGACGGAGTTGTCGGCATGGGAACCGCCGTTGATGATGTTGGCCATCGGTACGGGCAGGGTATTGGCATGATATGCTCCGAGATACTTGAAGAGAGGCAGTCCGAGGAAGTCGGCGGCCGCCCGTGCGGTAGCCATGGAGACGCCCAGGATAGCGTTTGCCCCGAGCTTGCTCTTGTTCTCCGTTCCGTCCAATTCGATCATCGTACGGTCGATATCGACCTGGTCGAGGGCGTCGAGGCCGATCATTTCAGGAGCGATGATGTTGTTCACATTTTCGACAGCCTTCAGAACTCCCTTGCCCATGAAACGGCTCTTGTCGCCGTCTCTCAACTCGACCGCTTCGTGCACACCGGTGGACGCGCCGGAGGGGACCGCTGCACGGCCCATGGAACCATCCTCCAGAAAAACATCGACTTCAACCGTCGGATTACCGCGGGAGTCGAGAATTTCCCGTGCTTCGATAAACTCAATTGTACTCATTGTAACCTCTCCTGATCTCTGAATTTCGAATATCTTAGTGATTCTAATATCCAATGTATTTGCCTTTAGGTCAAGGGTATGGTATCCGGCGTCGACAGCTTGACCCCATTTTTCGTGCAAAGTAGAATGAACACCATATGCGCTACACACAGCTGTTCGGCAAGACATTGAGGAATGTGCACCACGGAGTGAAGAGCGAGGGATTTGCGCTTCTGTTAAGAGGCGGGTTCGTTCGGTCCCACGGAAATGGTCTGTTTTCCTATCTGCCTCTTGGGTATAGAGTTGTCCAGAAGGTAAAGAATATTATCCGGGAGGAGATGGATCTCCTAGGAGGACAGGAGGTCAGCGTTCCGCTGGTTAATCCCCTTGAGATCTGGGAGAAAAGCGGCCGAGACCGGCTGATCCGGGAGGATATGATCCGGTTCAGGGACCGCACCTCCCGTCACCTGGTCCTGGCTCCCAGCCACGAGGAGACCTTCGTTGAACTGGTCAGGATCGGTCTGAGATCGTACCGGGACCTCCCGGTATTCATGTACCAGTTCCAGAACAAGTTCAGGGACGAAGAACGGATCCGATACGGACTCATCCGGGGAAAGGAGTTCCTCATGAAGGACGCCTATTCCTTTCACCGTTCATCTTCCGATCTGAACAATTTTTTCCCGAAGGTATTCGCCGCCTATGTGAAGATTTTCGAGCGCTGCGGTCTGAACGTCAGCGCCGCCGAATCGGGAGTGGGATACATGGGCGGTTCCAAGGCCTATGAGTTCCTCCTGCCGTGCGAACTCGGCGAGGACATGATGATTGTGTGCCCCAACTGCGGGTATACGGCCAATAAAACGGTGGCAATGGGTATGAAGGAGTTCAATACCGATACTCCGAAGGAGCTGCAGGAGGTGGCGACTCCCGGCTGCACGAGTATGGAGGATGTCTCCGCCTACCTTGAAATATCCAGGGACCAGCTCGCCAAGACCATGGTGTTCAAGACCCTGAATGGTATGGTGATGGCCGTCGTCAGGGGTGACTACGAAGTGAGCCGGGAAAAGCTTTCCCGTTACCTCGGGGATCCCGTACTCGACATTGCGGATGAAGACGAACTGAGGGAGATGGGATACGTCCCCGGCTACCTTTCACCAATCGGGATAGAGGATTCCATGCCGATAGTGGTCGATGGTACGGTAGCCAGGTCCGCCAACCTGGTTGTCGGGGCGAACAGAGAGGGCTATCACCTCATGAACGCCAATTTCGGGCGTGACTTCGAGACATCGCATATTGCCGATATCTCCATGATACGGGAACAGAACAGGTGCCTGCAGTGCAACAGCACCCTCCAGGAATTCCGGGCGCTTGAGATAGGAAATATCTTCAAGCTGGAAGACTTCTACTCGAAGTCCATGGAGCTCTTTTTCCAGGAGGAGAACGGGAAGAAGGTGTATCCATACATGGGCTCCTACGGCATCGGGATCGACCGGCTCATCGGGGCCTTGGCGGAGAAATATCACGACCGCAAGGGAATCGTCTGGCCCTCCGAAATCGCGCCGTTCCGCTTCTTCCTGATGGGGATCGGAAAGAGCAGCTCGGTACGCCAGAGGGTGGAAGGTCTCTATGAACGGATCCATGCGGACACCCTTTTCGACGACAGAAGGGAATCGCCGGGTGTAAAATTCCAGGATGCGGATCTGATCGGTATTCCCTATCGAATCGTTGTGTCCGCCAGGCGCTGTGAAGAGAACTGTGTGGAGATTCACGAACGTTACAGCAGCCGCAGCCGGATCGTGAATCTGGATGATTTGCCGGCCGAGATCGAAAGATTGAGAAAAACAGCCAGGCGGTACGGGCCTGAAGGAGATGAAACCGATGAACGGTGAACGCGAGATACAACTGGCCAAGCTCACCGAAGAAATTGTTGATCAGATCATTTTCGGAATGGAGAACCAGGAAAAGAATTACAAATATGATCTGATCAAGGGTGATATTATTACCGTGAACGAGTTGAGAGATCGCGGTGAGGAGGACGACACCGAAAGATATGTAAAACTGCCCCAGTGGAGGCCGGTTGACGGTTTTTACCTGATGGAGAGATTTGTTGCCTACATAAAGAATCCCATCTACCGGCAGGAGATGCGGGACGCCCTCAACGGAGGCAGAGGAGTCTTCCGCCGCTTCAAGGATGTACTGAAGCGGTACGATCCTCTCGAAAAGCAGTGGTTCTCCTTCAAGGAGAAGGAGATGCGGGATATTGTACGCAACTGGTATGGGGCCATCAATGACTCCATGGAACTGTCACGGCTCGGAGAGGAGCCGGAAGAGACGGAGAACCTCGTTCTCAGCGACTTCGTAATAAAGGGAGGCTTCGGCGAATGGAGGGAAAAAATTGTCCAGGCGGCGACGACCGCCCTGCGGGAGTCTCTCGACGAGGTTTCGGTGACCTTGAAAAAATTCCTCCTTCAGACTGAAACAGCCGGAACCCAGGACAGCGATCACATCGAGGTGCTCCATGCCGAGACTCCGGTCGGCGAGTTCGCCGGCTGCATTGTGGGCGTATATAACGATACCGGATACAACACGCTGCTGGATATCCGCTACATATGGATCGAACCGCTGTACCGGGGTCTGGGGCTTTCCAGGCTGTTCATAGACAGAATGACGGAGCTGGCTTCGGAGAAGGGAATAGTGGAAGCGGTTATCGAACTGCTGGGGAACACCCTCTTTCTCCGTTCGGAGCTGGAGGAGCGGGGATTCAGGGAATTCGGACGGCGCTACTCCCTGCACCTGGATTCGTATACCCTTGGCGGAACCCGCGAAGAGGATGAGAGCTGATGCTGAAGTTGACTTTCTACCTGAAGCAGGTGAACGAAGACGAGCTGGCGCTGAGACTCTTCTGGGGCTTCCGGGCAGTTTTTCTGGTACTGTTCGCTCTGGTTGTCGGCAGTGTACTCGTGGAGGACGGTACCGCCGGCGGTGCAGCAGCGGGCGTCTCCCCTCTGGCGGTGATCCTGCTCATCGTCTTCGCGCTGATAGCAGTGTACGATGAACGCTGGACCTTCATCCGGTCGGAAGGCAGAGTAGTACATGCTCACGGGATTCTCGTCATTCACAAGCGTACCTCATACGCAGTCTCTGAAATCAGCGGGCTCGAGGTAACGAAGTTCCGCAAGGGAAGTGTCGGGGGAGAAGAGAAGCGCCGCTTTTTTCAGCGGGATCTCCTGCGGTTCAGTGTCATTTTCGCCGAAACCGGCTACAAGGACATAGAGATCACGGAAGCCAGAAACAAGACGGACCTGCAGGGCAAGGCTGCGGCAATTGCCGATTTTATGAACCTGAGCTACCACTCGGAAGTGTAGCCGGGAGCGAAGTCCTCACTTTTCAATAAAAAGGCCCGGCAGCTCTTCTGAAGCGCCGGGCCGAATTTTTTAAATAAAAAAATCAATCCAGAACTATATCCGGACTTACTTCAATCCAGCCGCGCGAGCTGGTCCTGCGAGTAGTACAGGTAGCAGGCCACCTGATGATCGGTGTCGACGTCGATCAGCTGCGGGATGTGTTTCTTGCAGATGTCCATTCGCTTCGGACACCGGTCGTAGAAGTAGCAGCCGAACCTCTCCTGATCGGGCGAAGGAACATCTCCCTCCAGCACGATCCGCTTCCGGGTCTTCTCGATCTGCGGGTCCGGAATCGGAGCGGCGGAGAAGAGCGCCTGGGTGTAGGGATGAAGCGGCTTCTTGTAGAGCCCCTTGCTGTCGGCGATCTCGACCACCCGTCCGAGATACATGACGGCTACGCGGTTGCTTATGTACTCGATCACCGACAGGTCGTGGGCGATGAACATGTAGGTAAGGTGGAACTCTTCCTGCAGCTCGAGGAAGAGATTCAGTATCTGGGCCTGGATGGAGACATCCAGGGCGCTGACCGGTTCGTCCGCCAGGATGACCTTCGGATTCAGGGCGAGGGAACGGGCGATACCGATCCTCTGCCGCTGCCCGCCGGAGAATTCATGGGGATAGCGGTTCTTGAAGTAGCGGGAGAGACCGACCCGTTCCATCAGGTACTCC
The DNA here is from genome assembly GCA_049975605.1 of Sediminispirochaetaceae bacterium. GTDB lineage: Bacteria > Spirochaetota > Spirochaetia > DSM-16054 > Sediminispirochaetaceae > DSBN01. The sequence continues at coordinate 7,073 of JBNGED010000026.1, forward strand.
ACCCGTTCCTCCATCTCCTTCTTATCCATGTTCAGGAGCCGCCGGGTGCGGTAGATGTCCAGGGGTTCTCTTATGATATCGTTGACGATCATCCTTGGATTGAGAGAGGCGTAGGGGTCCTGGAAGACCATCTGGATGTCCCTTCTGGTCTTCAGCAGTTCCATTGTTGAAAGCTTGGTCAGGTCCCGCCCTTCGAAGATGACTTCGCCTGCAGTCGGTTCGTAGAGCTGGGCGATGGCCCGGGCGGTGGTGGATTTCCCGCATCCGGATTCTCCCACCACGCCGAGGGTCTCCCCCTCCCGCAGGGTCAGGTTCACGCCGTCGACCGCACGGATTGCTCCTACCTGCCTCTTGAAAATAATCCCGTCTTCAATGGGGAAGTGCATTTTAAGGTCGTGTGTTTCCAGTAATACTCTATGTTCCATCAGTCCTATCTCCTCATGAATACAGCCAGCAGTTCACGTGTCTGGTTGAAGAAGTCCCCTGGATCTCGGTTCTCGGGGGATATTTGGTCTTGCAGATGTCCATGGCGTGCTCGCACCTCGGATAGAAGGGACAGCAGTCGGGGAGATCTATAAGGTTAGGAGGCTGACCGGGTATCGATGTGAGCTTCTGCCCGGTCTTCTTATCCAGCCGCGGTACCGAATTGATGAGCCCCTGCGTGTAGGGGTGCTTCGGGTCCGCAAAGAGGTCGTCAGTATGGGCCTCTTCGATAATCCGGCCGGCGTACATGACGATGATCCGGTCGCACATTCCGGCAACCACCCCCAGATCGTGGGTGATCATGATCACCGAAGTACCGAGCCGGTCGGACAGCTCCTGCATGATCTCGAGGATCTGAGCCTGAATAGTCACGTCCAGGGCGGTAGTCGGCTCATCGGCGATCAGTACCTGGGGGTTGCAGCTCAGGGCCATGGCTATCATGACGCGCTGACGCATGCCGCCGGAGAACTGGTGCGGATAGTCGGTGACCCGTTTCTCCGGTCTGGGAATGCCTACCATCTTGAGCATCTCGATGGAGCGGTCCAGGGCGTCCTGCTTGTCCAGCTTCTGGTGGAGCATGATCGTCTCGACCATCTGGGTGGATATCTTCAGGAAGGGATTCAGGCTCGTCATGGGGTCCTGGAAGATCATGGAGATCTTGTTCCCCCGGATGGTCCGCAGCTTCGCCTTCGGAAGTTTGAGGATATCGGTTCCCTCAAGCAGCACCTTGCCGGACATGATTCTGCCCGGAGGGGAGGGAATGAGGCGCAGGAGAGACAGGTTGGTGACCGATTTGCCCGAACCGGATTCACCGACGATTCCGATTGATTCCTGCTTCCCGAGAGAGAAAGAGACGCCGTCGACCGCTTTGACCGTACCGTCATCCGTTTTGAAGTATGTTCTCAAGTCTTCGACTTGCAGTATTGTTTCATTACTCATATATCTGTCCTCTTATATCTGCGTACGTTCATTACAGCTTGTTCTTGCTCTGCGGGTCAAAAGCGTCGCGCAGTCCGTCTCCCAGAAAGTTCATGGCGAACAGGAAGATGGTCATGGCGATGGCCGGAAAGAAGAGCCGCCACGGGTAGGCGTTCATACCTTCCACCGCGTCGCCGATCAGCGATCCCCAGGAGGCGTACGGGGCCGAAATACCGAGACCGAGAAAGGAGAGGAATGCCTCCATCTGGATGAATACCGGCACCCTCAGGGTCGTGTACACGATGATGATTCCGAAGGTGTTGGGGACCAGGTGCCGGAAGATGATCCGGGCCGAGCTGGCGCCCATCGAACGGGCAGCCTCGACGTATTCGGAGTTCTTCAGGGATATGATCTGCCCCCGGACTACCCTGGCTACGGTCAGCCAGCTGACGAGGGACAATGCCACGAACATCAGCACGATGCTGCGGCCGAAGAGGGCCATCAGGATAATGACCAGCATCATGTAGGGCATGCTGTACATGATGTCGACCACGCGCATAATGATGTAATCGGTCTTGCCCCCTACATAACCGGCGATGGCCCCGAAGAAGAGGCCGATCAATACCGAAGTGATGCCGCCGATCAGTCCGATGGCAATGGACATCTGTCCTCCCCAGATAGTACGGGCCAGCATGTCCCGGCCGAGGTAGTCGGTTCCGAAGAGGTACTTCCGCTGGTGGATCTTCACCTCTTTCCCGTCGATGACTTCGGTCTCAGAGGCGATCCTTACCTTGAGGTCCTCTATCTGCTGCTTTTCCTCCTCGCTCAGGAGAACCCGTCCCTCTTCGATGGCGATATCACGTCTCTCACGGGTGATCTCCCGTTCAGCATCGGCGATGGCGTCCTTCTCCTTGCGGGTGAGGTTCGCTCCGTCCTCCGAAGAGGGGGCCGTATATTTCGCCTGCGCTTTTTCGACTGCCTTGTCGATAAGACGGCGGTCTTCCTCCGTCCATTCGACCCGCCCCTCTTTGGCAGCCAGCACGGAGAGCTCTACCATCTTTCTCTTCAGCATCTGCTCACCGGAGCTCATGGTGAGCGAGGGAGACAGATGAATGTGGTCCATGAACTGCTCCTTGTAGGAATAGATGGGCAGTATGGGTGCCAGAAGTGAGATGAGGGAATACAGTATGACGATGACCAATCCCACAATGGCCATCTTGTTCTTCTTCAGACGGCGCCAGGCGTCCTTGTAGAGACTGGTTCCCTTGATGGGCTGATCGAATTCATTGGTGCCCGTTGCACTGCTGTTTATCTGGTCTGTCTGATTTATTTCATTGCTGCTCACGGTTCTACTCCCTACTTGTATGTGATCCGGGGATCCAGGAACGAATACACGATATCTACGATGAAGTTCATCAGGATGAGAATGACCGAATAGACGATTACCGTCCCCATGATGAGCGTGTAGTCGCGGTTGATAGCGGAATTAACGAAAAAACGTCCAAGGCCGGGGACCCTGAAGATCTGCTCCACTACGACCGAGCCGGTCACGATGGAAGCGAAGGCCGGCCCGAGATAACTGACCACCGGAAGCAGGCTGCCCTTCAGGACATGCCTGCGGATAATCACACTGTCGCGGAGCCCTTTTGCCTGGGCGGTACGGATGAAGTCGCTGCGCAGCATCTCCAGCATACTGGCCCGGGAAAGCCTGGCGATGGTCGCGAAGGGCCGCAGCGCCAGGGTTACGGAGGGCATGATGATGGTTACCCAGCCGTAGCGGCCGGTAATCCAGCCGGAGGTCGGCAGGATGCCCCACTTGAGGGCGAAGAAGTACATCAGCACCGGTCCGATCACGAAGAGCGGGACGGTTATCCCGATGATGGCGATCGCCATCGAGGTGTAGTCCATCCATGTATTCTGTTTGAGAGCGGAGATTATACCCGCTATGATGCCGAAAATGAGGGCCATACCGAGGGATATGAACCCCAGCAGGAGGGAATTCGGCAGACTGTTGGCGATGTAGAAGTTAACGTCATGGTCCTGATATCTGAAGGAGGGACCCAGGTCTCCCCTCAAGATATCACTCATGTACCGCAGATACTGAATGTGAAGCGGTTCATCCAGATGGAACTTCGCCTCGATATTCTTCTTAACCTGCTCGGGAGGTTGACGCTCGGCATCGAAGGGACCGCCGGGAGCGATTCGAACCAGAAAAAAACTGATGGTTATCACGATAAAGAGGGTCGGGATGAGGCCGATCAGACGCCTGATAATATATTTGGTCATTGTGAACTCCAAAAATCCCGCCGCACATGGGCGTGTTGATGACAGGCCACGTGCGGCGCTATGTATTGTACATGTAAGCGGGGCCGGCACATTCGTGCCGGCCCGAAAAGCTTTTGCTCTTTACTTTTTATAGACATGCTTCATGGGATGGTAGTCCATGGTATTCACGTACCAGCCGCCCCATTCGGTGAGATCGACCATGTTGTTGGTGGTGTAGTAGTAGATAGGTATTACACCCTGGTCCTCTTCGATGAAGATCGACTCGGCTTCCGCAAGAATGTCGAACCGTTCCGGTCCGGCGGGAGTTCTGGCTGCCTCGTAGATCAGTTCATCGTATCTCTCATTGCTGTACTGGCCGCCGTTCATGGCGCCGCCGGTGACGAACATGTCGAGGAAGGTGTTGGGGTCCTGATAGTCCCCGATCCACCCGGCCCGTGCGACCTGGAATTCACCGGCCCGCCGGTTGGCGAGGTAGGTGGACCATTCCTGGTTGATCAGCTCACACTCGACTCCAAGGTTCTCGACCCACTGTTCCTGCACGTATTCGGCGATCTTCTTGTGATTTTCGCTGGTGTTGTAGAGGATTTCGAACTTCGGGAAGCCTTCGCCGCCGGGATATCCGGCGTCTGCGAGCAGCTGCTTGGCGGCTTCGATATCGGTCCGGTTGCCTTCGATACCGGGATAGCCGGCCATGTCGGGGACCATAGTGTAAGCCGGCAGCTGACCGCCCTTGGAGACCTTTTCCACCAGGGTCTCGCGGTCGAATGCCATTGCCAGGGCCTTTCTTACACGGGGATCGTCGAAGGGGGCCTTCTCATTCTGGATGGTATAGTAGTAGGTCCCGAGAAAGGGGGCGTTCTGATAGTCGTCCCGCAGCTTGGCGCTGTCCATCTGATCCAGGGGAACGGTAGTCATCCAGTCGATTTCTCCGTTGATGTACATGTTGTAGCCGGTGTTGTTGTCGTCGATCGGCAGGTACACGACCCGGTCGAGACTCACGGCTCCGGCATCCCAGTAGGTGTCGTTGGGAACGACGCTTACTCTTTCCTGGGGTGCCCACTCTTCGAGGGTGAAGGGACCGTTGCCGACGAAGTTCTCGGGGAGGGTCCATTCCGTACCGTACTCCTCGATAGCGTGCATCGGAACGACCGCGAACGAGTAGTGGGGCAGAGCGCCCAGCACGTAGGGGAGGGGTCCGACCAGCTCGAGGCGGAAGGTGTAGTCGTCAACCGCTGAAACACCGACGGTTTCAGGACCGGCTTCGCCGGCGTTGTAGGCTTCGCCTCCCTTGATGAACATGTTGGGGAACCAGGCATAGGGAGCCGCCGTTTCCGGATCGAGCATCCGCAGCCAGGAATCCACAACCGTCTGTGCGGTGATGGGTACACCGTCGCTCCAGGTGGTCTCCCGCAGCTTGAAGGTGTACACGGTACCGTCGTCGCTGATCTCCCAGCTCTCGGCTAATCCCGGAACAGGTTCGGCTGTCTCGGGATCGTAGGACACCAGACCTTCGAAAATCGACATGTAGATCCGGTGTTCGGGAACGCCCGAGATCAGATGCGGATCGAGAGATTCCGGTTCTGTACCGTTCACGAGAATGAATTCGGCAGGTTCTTCAGCTGCTTCCTCCACGGCTGCCTCTTTCTGTTTGCATCCGAAGAAGGCAAACGCCAGAGAAACCACGAGAAGCAATACAAGCAGTTTTTTCATCTTTACTCACTCCTTTTTGTGTTTGTAAATAGTTAGAACTTCAGAATAGATTAATATCCGCCTTTTTTCAAGGAAAAACGGATTGGCCGGCTGAGCATTCGGCCGCTTCTCACTCATACCCGCGGGAAATGAATAATTATTTAATTAATAATGAATTATACATAGATTATGCAAATTTTATGCAGACATTGAAGACGGAGAAA
>JBNGED010000027.1:0-12585 GCA_049975605.1 Sediminispirochaetaceae bacterium
CTCCTCGCCACCGTGCAGCGGGACATCACCGCCGAGTCAGCGGCAGCACGGCTCCGGGAGCTCCCGGAAACCCACTTCCTGCATGCCATGGAGTAGATCGATGAAGACATACACGGTGAATTCAGTTGAAAACGGAGAGCTCAGCAGGATATGCGCGGAACTCTATGGACCCGACGCGGCCGGTGAACAGGAGCGGCGTTATTCGGCTCTGATAGACAGCTGCGCGCGAAGATTCGGCTCTGCTGAAGCGATCCTCTTCAGCAGTCCGGGAAGGAGTGAGCTGTGCGGCAATCACACCGATCACAACCACGGGAAGGTCATTGCCGCCGGAATACAGCTGGACAAGATCGCGGCGGTCGTCCCCCGTTCAGACTTCCTGGTGGAGATCGTGACCGAGGGCTTCCCTGAAGATATCAGGGCGGACCTCCGGTATCTGAGGCCGGATTCCGGTGAATCAGGGAAGGCGGACGCCTTGGTGAGAGGAATCGCAGCCTACTTTCAGCAGAAGGGCTACCTGATCGGCGGCTTTTCAGCCTACATAGACAGCAGGGTCGCAATGGGCTCCGGACTGAGTTCCTCCGCCTCCCTGGAAGTACTGATCGGCATGATCTTCAATACCCTCTACAACGGCGGAACCATCGGAGAGGTGGAACTGGCCAAGGCGGGAAAATTCGCCGAGAACACATTTTTCCACAAACCCTGCGGACTCATGGACCAGGTAGCCTGTGCGGCCGGCGGTATTTCAGTGATAGATTTCGAAGACGAAGACGACCCCAGGATAGACCGGATCGACTTCAGCTTCAACGACTTCGGGTACCAGCTCATGATCCTCGATACCGGAGGAGACCACGCCGATCTCACGGATGAATATGCCGCGATACCCCGGGAGATGGGATGTATTGCCAGGCGGTTCGGCACAACGGTTCTGCGGAAATGCAGCCTGGAACAGGTCCTCGAAGACTCCAGTCTGCTGAGAGAGACCTGCGGGGACAGGGCGGTATTGCGGGCAATCCATTTTTTTCAGGAGAACGAGAGGGTCGATGCGATCCGCGAGGCCCTCGCCTACAGAGACATCAATGCATATATGCGTACAATCGAGAGATCGGGAATATCCTCCTGGACCCTTCTGCAGAACTGCACCCCCGGAGGGGCGTCCGATCGGCAGGCGGTGACCTACGCACTCGGCTTCCTGCGGACGATCTGTCCGAAGGGTATCTTCCGTGTGCACGGAGGGGGCTTTGCCGGAACAGTTCAGGGGTATATCCCGATTGACGCTTTCGGTACAATGAAGGCAACGATGGAAGCACATTTTGGGAAGGGGAGCGCGACTCCCCTCACTATCAGATCCCGCGGGGTCATACATATTGGAGAGGAGTAAAGGATGAAGAGTGAAACAAGTCCGCTGCAGAGAATCCGAAGGAAATACGAGCCGGTACTCCCGGCAATACTGCAGAATGTGATCTCGAAGATTGCGATCAGTTACGGACCGGAGACAGAATCGGTTGATAACCAGACAAAGATGAAGGAGATATTCTCCCATACGTACGGCAGACCGACGGTAAAGTTCACAGAAGGCGATTCGAGCCGGGAGATGTCATCGGTCAATATCGGCGTGGTCCTTTCGGGAGGCCAGGCACCGGGAGGCCATAACGTGATTGCCGGAATATTTGACGCCATGAAGGCCGCCAACAGCGATTCGAAGCTGTACGGTTTTCTCGTAGGCCCTTCCGGAATCCTGGAGAACAGGCTGATCGAACTGACAGGCCAGTTCGTTGACAGGTACCGCAACACCGGCGGCTTCGATATGATCGGCTCAGGCAGGACCAAGATCGAGACTGAGGAACAGTTCAGGATCAGCGAGGAAGTTCTCCGTAAAAACGATATCTCCGCCCTGGTAATTATCGGGGGCGATGACTCAAACACCAACGCCGCCCTGCTGGCGGAATACTTTGCAGATGCAGGTTCAAACATTTCGGTTATCGGTGTTCCGAAGACCATCGACGGCGATCTCAAGAACGAGCAGATCGAGGTCTCATTCGGCTTCGACACTGCCACCAAGACCTATTCCGAGCTCATCGGTAACATCGAAAGGGACGCGAATTCAGCCAAGAAATACTGGCACTTCATCAAGCTCATGGGCAGAAGCGCCTCCCACATCTGTCTCGAATGCGCCCTGCAGACCCATCCCAACGTCGCCATTATCTCCGAAGAGGTCGAGCAGAAACACATCACCCTCAATGAGATCGTCCAGTCAATCGTGGACACCGTCGTCAGGCGGAGCGAAGATGGAGAGAACTTCGGAGTAGTCCTGGTTCCGGAGGGACTGATCGAATTCATTCCCGAGATGAAGGGCCTCATCAGTGAATTGAACACCCTGCTTGCCGAGCATCAGAACTACTTCAGCACCCTCAATACGTATGAGGACCAGTCCGAGTGGGTCAACAAGAACCTTTCCAGAGATGCAAGCTATGTCTTCTCCTCTCTTCCCAACAACATTCAGCGGCAGCTGCTGATGGACCGGGACCCCCACGGAAATGTTCAGGTATCGCGGATCGAGACCGAGAAGCTCCTCATCGAGATGGTTGAAGATCAGCTCAACGAGCTGAAAGCCGAAGGTAAGTACAAGGGCAAATTTTCGTCACAGCACCATTTCCTCGGCTACGAAGGACGGGCTGCATTTCCTTCCAACTTCGATGCTAACTACACCTACAGTCTCGGCTATAACGCCTATCTTCTGATAGCCTTCGGTCTGAGCGGATACATATCCTCGATACAGAACCTGGCCGCGCCTGCCCGCGAATGGGTCCCCGGAGGCATCCCCATCACGATGATGATGAACCTCGAAATGCGTCACGGCAGGATGAAACCGGTCATCAGGAAAGCCCTGGTCGAGCTCGACGGCGTACCCTTCAAGACCTATGCCTCAAAACGCGACGCATGGGCCATCAGGACTTCATATGCCTATCCAGGCGCGATCCAGTACTTCGGTCCGGACGAGGTCTGTAATCAGCCTGCCGTCTCGATTCAACTGGAACAGAAGTGATGTTCATTCTTTAAAAAATAGCGGCCGGGGATGAACCGGCCGGGGATGAACCGGCCGCTTTTTTATGTCTTCCTGAATTGTTTATGTCTCTCTGAATCGGACCGGCTCCGGGACTGCCACCCTTCCTTCAGAGACGCTTCACTAGGATCTCTTTGATCTGGTCCCGGGACAGGTCAATCGGCGTCCCCTTGAGCGAGCTCCGCCCGCTCACCGTATCGATGTCTTCGGAATCGAAGCCGTAGGCGGACAGACGGGGAACATCGAAGTCATCCACCCAGCGGTACAGGAGCGCAACGAGACGGTCGCACATCTCTCCAGCCTTAGCTGCATCCGAATCCGCGCCCGCTCCCGTATCTGCGCTGATCTCGGACTCTCCGGAGCCGCTGTCGTAAGAACCGGTCAGGGCGGCGGCGGCCCGGGCATATTTCTGCAGGACCGAAAGCTTCCCGGGACCGGCCTGTTTCAGCAGGCCGACGATGCTCTCGGTGGCCGACGGCAGCAGGGTCCCGCACACGACCCCGTGGGGAATGGAACGGAGCGCCCCGATCGGCGACGCCGCGCCGTGAACGACCCCCAGGCCGGCATTTGCCAGGCACACTCCCGACAGGTAGGCCGCATACGCCATCTGCATACGCGCCTCCAGGTCCTTCCCGTTCCTGACGACCCGCGGGAGTGCACGGCCTGCCCGCCGCAGTCCGTCCAGAGCCAGGGCGTCCGTAAAGGGAGAACTTCCCGTCGAAACATAGGCTTCCAGCAGCTGCGTGAGCGCATCCAGCCCCGCCGCGGCAGTCACGTCAGCCGGACAGCCGGAGGTCACGGTCGGATCGAGGATGGCCAGATCAGGTATAAACGCCTCATGTCTCAGGGACTTCTTGAATCCCCGAAGGCCTATCTCGCTGATGACCGCGTTCTTCGTAGCCTCAGAACCGGTGCCTGATGTGGAAGGAACGGCAGCCAGCGGAACACGCCGTCCGGAGATTTGTTTGTCCCCTACTCCTTCGAGATACTCCCTGACACTTCCGGCGTGCCTCATCATCGCCGCCACTGCCTTGCCCGTGTCGATGACGCTGCCCCCGCCTACAGCCAGAACACTGTCTAGTTCCAGCCGCATGCACTCATCGCGTGCCGCGTCGACCACTCCGGGCGAAGGCTCTCCGGACACCTGAAAATGCCGGAATTCTATTCCTGATTCCCGCAGACCCGCTTCCAGCCCCTCCCGGAACTCGGAAGCCGTGTAGGATTCACCTCCGGTTATGAGAGCGGTCCTCCGATAACCGCCCTCCCTCAGCAAACCAGGCAGCCGGCTCACACTGCCCCGGCCTGCAATCATCCGCGGCAGGGGACTGTGTTCGAACCATAGCTCATCACCCATCCGTCACTCTCCGCTCAGTATTCGCGTGTTGATAAAGTCCACTCCGATCCATCCGTTCGGGTCGGCCATGGCCTGGTCTATCAGGCCGATCTCCACCTGATCGGTGGTCTCCGCCACCAGATACGCCGTGCCGTTGTACTCGAAGCGGGCCCCGTTGCCGGGGACGTCCACGGCAGCCATGCTGTGGGCATAGGCCCCTGACACCATCAGGATAGCATCGATTCCGTAGTAATGAAGCATAATGGTCAACAGAAGTCCCCTGGAGTCGCAGTCCCCCGCATGATCCACTGCCGCCTGGAGCGGGGTGAGACAGTCGGACACTGTCGCCAGACGCCTGTACTCAAAGCTCTGAACCCAGCGGAGAAGCTCCTCCGCGATCTCACGCGGACCCAGTTCATCCTGCGGCAGGTACTGCCGCAGGGCGCCGTAGATCGGGCGGCATCGTCGGTAAATGTCGCGGTAGATGATCCGGTAGTACCGCTGCCATGCCTCCTCGGCATAGGGCGTCCCCGCGTATACGACCAGTACACGGGCTTCGCGTTCGATGAGCTCCTGGCTGGCCTGTATGGCCCGCCTGCTTATTGCCAGGGGAATATCAACATCCCCGTATCGTATGGAGTATATCTCCCTCTCCGGGTCCGGATACGGGGAAACGGACTGGCTGATCGGCCCCGGCGACATCAGACCGCTCTCTCCGATGGACAGGGAGTCGAGAGCGGAGAGCAGCACATCCTGATACGATGCAAAGTGTTCTTCCCGGGCGAAAGCGACCGCCACGAGGTCGATTCGGAGGGTCTCAATGCACAGGAGATAGCCGGTGTGCGGCATCCCCTCGTGGGGGAACTGGATCGTTCCCACCTCCGCGGCGCTGCCCGAGTAGGAAAAACCGGTTCTTCCCAGGGACTCGGCCTGGAGCTCACCGAGATAGTAATCGTACATCACGTCTATCCCGTCGAATTCGCCGCCTCCCCTGTACTTGACCAGGAGGAATGCCTCTTCGGCACGGTTGACCGCAGAGAACTTGGTCTCCTCGAGTCCATCCACCTGCCAGCTGGCCGGCATGTTGACGAAGATATCACGGCCGAACTGGAGATATTCGGCCGATGCGCGGAAGGGGAGGCACAGCCATACCAGAACCAGCACCGCGACGGGGAAAAACCTGCCCCCCCTGAGCATGGAGTTCACTTTCGGTGCCTCAGGTTTTGAACCGCTTGATCTTCTTGGTAGTGGTCATCTCCATGGGTTCTTCTATCACTTCGATGCGGGAAATCCGCTTGTACGGCAGAAGTTCCAGGTTGACCGTCTTTATGATCTCATCAATTCGCTGTTCGATCTTCTCCCTGGGAAATGAGTCCGAACCTTCCTCCTGGAAAAAATCGATGTTGGGATACACCACGGCCTCGATTCCTTCGGTCTTCATCCGTTCGTCGAGGACATACCCGCGAACGAGAATCTGCTCTATCTCCTCGTACAGCTGGAAGTGGTCCTCGATCTCTTCGGGAAAGACGTTCTTGCCGCCTTCGGTTACGATGAGCGACTTCTTCCGTCCCGTCAGGTAGAGGTAACTCTCACTGTCCAGGTACCCCACATCACCGGTCTTGAACCAGCCGTCTTCGGTAAAAACCTCTTTGGTCGCGGTCTCGTTGTTGTAGTACCCCTGCATGACCATCGGTCCCTTGACTATAATCTCACCATTGCCCTCCTCGTCGGGATCGAGTATCCGCATCTCGGTCTGCGGGATGATCTTGCCGACGGAAGTCTCCTTGTAATGGTCAACCGGATTGAGGGTCAGGATCGGAGAGGTCTCGGTGAGTCCATACCCCTGTACGAAATCGATCCCCAGCTGGTTGAACATGCTGAAGGTCGAAGAGGGCAGCGGTCCGCCGCCGCAGATACATATCCGGTTGGTATCGAGGGATATCTTCTTCAGGATCCCGTGGAACATCTTCTTGCCCGGATTGACCTTGAAGACCTTCTTGATGAAGCCGCTGAGCATCATCATTCCGCGGATCAGGGCGTACACCGCGATTCCCTTCTCTCTGATTCCCCGCAGGAGACCCTTGAGCAGTTTGTTGAAGAGCATCGGAATCCCCAGGAACATGGTCACCTGCCCTTCGTGCAGGTCCTTCAGTATCTGCTTCACTACCAGCTTCTTGGCGAACACGATTTCGGCTCCGACCGAGATCGCTTCGATGAAGACCGCCAGCATGGTGTAGGAGTGATGGAGAGGCAGGAGAGCATAGAATACATCAGTGTGAAAAATGTTCATGTTCGCCTGGGCCAGATAACAGTCACTGACGAAGTTCCTGTGGGTCAGCATTACGCCTTTCTGATTGCCGGTCGTACCGGAGGTGTACAGGATTGCAGCCAGATCGTTCTCCTCCGGCATCTGCCTATCTGCATCCTCACTATCCCTGACATCGAGCAGGTACTTGTCCTTCCTCGGTGAGAGGGAAATCACCGCCTCAAGGGAAAGCGATTTGTCTCCGCCTACAGTGTCATATCTTTCCTCATCGACAAGGAGGATTTTCGCATCTGAAAAACGTATCAGCCCGGCTATCTCCTCATCCTTGAGCTGATAATCGATGGGGACGACAACAGCGCCTGTGAACAGGATCGCGAGGTACCCAATGGTCCATTCCGGTGAATTCTTACCGGTTAGTGCAACCCTGTCGCCCTTTTTTACCCCCAGCTTCACCAGATGGTTGGAGACTTCTCTGACAGCCTGGTATGCTTCGGCATAGGTAAGAAAGAGATTGTCCGGCTCGTAGATACTGAAGCACTTCCGTTCCGGATGCCTCTCCGCCGTAATCGTGAACATCTCCGGAAGAGTCGGCCACTCGCCTTTGAAATGTGACGGGGTATATTCCCTTAAAAAAGTCCAGGGAGTAGTATTCCTGCGCATAGGTCCTCCTTTAGGAAGCTTTATACACCACAATATAGCCGATGCATACCAGGAACACAAGCGATCTGACTAAATCCGTTTACTCCCAGACAAGCCGGTTGCGGGGGCGGAATCCGTGTTCTTCGATCTCAGGGTCCGTGGCATCATCGTCCGGCCCACGGAACGGGACCCAGCTTCCCTCAGTGACAAGCACTTCACTGGGTCTGAAGCGGGCTTTGTAATTCATGTGACTGTTTTTCGGAACGTAATAACCGAGATATACATACGACAGCCGGTGTATCCGCGCTATTTCCAGTTCCTTTACAACAGCCAGGGTCCCCGGACTCCAGCCGGCTGCACCCCGGTCCCAGTAGCAGTATACCGCCGAGAGACTTCCGGCGGTCATGTCGAAGTGGCTTACCGCGAGCAGCCGCCCGCCGTCGAATATCTGCAGCTCCCTGCTGAAGGGGAACCGATGGAAGAACGATTCCACGAAACTGTCGTATCCCGCCGTGTCCTTCTGCTCGAATCGTTCTGTATGGGAAAGGTAGAGCTGGTGTTTCTCCCGGGACGGGTCCGGCTCCCCTACCCGGAACTCGAGGTTCCTGCCCTTCGACATAGCCCGTTTCAGACTGCGGGAAGGGGCAAAGCCGTCAACGTGGACCCTGATGGGAATACACTGGTGACAATCTGAACATACCGGCCTAAAGAAGTGTTCGCCGAAATGCCTGAACCCGAGAGACAGGAGATAGTCGAGCCCTTCGCGGTCGATCTCCTTCACGATAATATTTTCCGAAATAAAGCTGTTACCCGGGATGTATGGACATTCGGTACGGTATGTACCGAGGGGGGCTCCCTGGATGATCATACCCATATACTCAGTGATTATCCGATTTTTTTCAAGCCGGCCTCACATTGACTGTCTCGGAGGAGTGTACTAAAGTACCTTTATCCACCGAGAAGGGAACTGCAATGTCCGTATATGTTCGATCCTGGAACGACTACAGCGATGAGGAGAAACACGCGCTTTTCAGACGCTCGGAGACCGACATTTCCGAAGTCCTCGATACTGTCAGTGAGATCGTGGAGACGGTGAAACGCGACGGCGACTCCGCGCTGCGCCGTTACAGTATGAAGTTCGACCAGGTCGATCTCGGGGACCGGAATATCAGGGTTCAGTCGACCGAATTCGATGCAGCCGAGCGTTCCCTAGATGAGGATATGAAGAGATCTCTTGAGTTCGCTATCCGCACCGTGTGGGATTTTCATACCGCCCAGAAGCCCGAGCGGCTCGCCTTCACTCCTCTCTTCGACGGACTCATCTCCGGCGAGAAGGCTTCCCCCATCGATTCAGCTGGACTCTACGTTCCCCGCGGCCGGGGCAGCTTCCCATCTATGCTGTACATGCTTGCCGTTCCCGCCAGGATAGCCGAAGTTCCGGATATAGAGATCGTAACCCCCCCCAACAGTGACGGAAGCGTCGATCCGGCCTGTCTCTTCGCCGCCCGGCTGCTCGGAATCGAACGGATCTTCCGGGTAGGGGGCGCCCAGGCTGTAGCGGCACTCGCCTTCGGCACCGAGACCATCTCCCCAGTACACAAGATCGTCGGCCCCGGCAGCAGGTACGTGACCGCCGCCAAGAGAGTCCTCTCGGGCACAGTCGATACGGGACTTCCCGCCGGACCCTCCGAATCGATGATCGTGGCCGATGAGAGCGCCGATCCCTGGAACACCGCCCTGGACCTGATGGTCGAGGCCGAACACGGAAGCGACTCCTGTGCGATCCTTCTGACCGATTCCACGGAGCTGGCCGCTGAAGTGAAGAAGAATGTTGATCGGCTGCTGCAGGATATTCCCGAGCCCCGGCACGGTTTCCTCGAGGATGTATTCGAACGGTACGGAGGAATCATCGTCACCGATTCGATCCCGACGGCGGTGGAGATAGTCAACCGTTTCGCCCCGGAACACCTGCAGATCAGGACCGCCGAACCTTTCTCCCTTCTCGATTCGATCCGGAATGCAGGGGAGATCCTTCTCGGCGAACACCTGCCCTTCTCCGCCGCCAACTACGCCGCCGGCGCGAACGCGGTACTGCCCACCGGCGGCTGGGCCAGGACCTACTCCCCCGTCTCCGTCAGGGATTTCATGAAATTCTCCTCGGTGGTGTATGCGGAACGCTCCGGTTACAGAACGATGAAGGAACATGTGAGCCGCCTCGCCGACTACGAGGGCTTTATCACCCACGGCAATGCCCTCAAACTGCGCCGGGAATAGTCTGAATGTACGATAGTGCCGATGAGATATTCGAATATCTCAGCTCATTCATTAATTTCGAAAAGACCCGTAAGCAGACGATCAGAGAGTACCGCCTTGACCGGATGCGCGCTCTGCTGGATTACTTCGGCAATCCACAGAGAGAGCTCCGCTGCATTCATGTCGCCGGATCCAAGGGAAAGGGATCGACGTCCCTCTACCTGGCCCGCGGATTGAGCGCATGCGGATATAAAACCGGCCTCTATGCATCACCCCATGTGAGCAATTTCCGGGAGAGAATATCCCTTGCAGGGGAGTTTTTCCCCGATGAGCTCTACATTCAGGAAGGCGGACGGATCATAACGGATCTGGAGGAACTGCAGTCCCGGCCCGAGTGGCGGACCGCGGAACCGACGGCTTTTGAACTCTTCACCCTCCTGGGCTTTCTCGTGTTCAGGGCCGCCGGGTGCAGCATGGCGGTCATCGAGACCGGCATAGGGGGACGCCTTGACGCAACCAATGTAATCGATCCCCTTGCGGTGGTGATAAGCTCCATCGAACTCGAACATACGGACATCCTCGGAAGCTCAATCGAGGAGGTCGCATCGGAGAAGGCCGGCATAACCAAACCGGGGGCGCCCGTCTTCGTCGGGCCTCAGAAGTTCCCGGCGGCCCTCTCAGTGCTGCAGGACAGGGCTTCGGACCGGGGTGGGGACTTCTTTTACGCCCCTGATTTTATTACATGCACTGAGACTCATCAGGACAGACGCGGCACATCCGCCGAATACGTCTGGAAGCCGAACCCTGTTACAGAGGCTGAGACCGGAGATTCCGACAGCGGCTTCACCCTCCGGCTTGCCATGCCGGGGGCGGTTCAGGCCGAAAACGCCGGTCTGGCGGTCCTGGTCTTGAAGGTTCTCAACGGGAGAGGCATGATAGAAACCGGAGGCGGCTCCTGGCGGGAAGCGTTTCCGGTACTGTCGGATGCTGTAGCGAAAGCAAGGCTTCCCGGCCGTATGGAGATCGTCGGAGAGACTCCCGCCATCGCACTCGACGGAGCACACACTCCCGTTTCCGTCGGCAGGTCGGTGGAGACCTTCCGGCAGATATTCGGCGACCAGTGGATCTGTATTTTCGGCTCCGTCGAGGGGAAGGACACCGAAGGAATGGCTGAAATCCTG
Source organism: Sediminispirochaetaceae bacterium (assembly GCA_049975605.1). Taxonomy (GTDB): domain Bacteria; phylum Spirochaetota; class Spirochaetia; order DSM-16054; family Sediminispirochaetaceae; genus DSBN01. Next base: position 10,734 of record JBNGED010000027.1, read on the forward strand.
ACTTCTTACACGAAGCGGATCATCGTATCGACACCCGGCAGCTTCAAACCGAACAATCCCCGCGAGGTATTCGATATATTCCGCCGGTTCACCGGAGAGGCGCGTTTCGAACCGAATCCGGAGACTGCCCTGCATGCTGCCCTCACTATGGCCGGCGATGCAGGTGCTTCCGGTGCGTCCGGTTCTCCCGGAACGCTCCTCCCCATTCTGGTTACCGGGAGTTTTTACATGGTGGCCGAGATCCGCCGCCTTCTGACAAAACAGACAATACAACCGACTACGGAGGTTACATGAATCCTGAGATCGTATCACCCCGGGCCCGCGCCCTGACCCCTTACACTCCCGGAGAGCAGCCGCAGAACAGGAAATACATCAAACTCAACACCAACGAGAATCCCTATCCTCCTGCACCGGCGGCAGCGAAGCTCCTCAGCAGTTACAGCGCCGAATCTCTCCGTCTCTATCCGGACCCGCGCTTCGGCGAACTGCGCGCATCACTTGCCGGCTGGTACGGGCTCGATCCCGAGGAGGTATTCCCCGGCAACGGTTCCGATGAGATCCTCTCCTTTGCCTTCTATTCCTTCTTCGATCCCGACCATGGACCGGTCCTTTTTCCGCAACACACCTACAGCTTCTACCCGGTTTACTGCACGTTCTACGACCTGCCCTGTCGGCGTATTCCGCTGCGGGATGATTTCTCCGTGGACCTGAAGAACTACCTCGATGTAAGCACCCATGCCGGTGTGGTGATCGCCAATCCGAACGCCCCTACCGGTATTTCCCTGGACCGCAACGAGCTTGAGCCTTTCCTGAAAAGATACAGACAGGACAGAATCTGCATCATCGATGAAGCCTACGTCGACTTCGGCGGCGAGAGCTGTGCCGAACTCGTCCGCGAATACTCCAACCTCCTGGTGGTTCACACCTTTTCCAAGAGCCGTTCTTTGGCCGGACTGCGGGTAGGCTTCGCCCTCGGCAATCCGCAGCTCATCGAGACCCTCTTCACGGTCAAGGATTCGTTCAACTCCTACCCTCTCAACCGGCTGAGTCAGGAAATTGCCGTCGCCTCCCTGCAGGACAGACCTTACTTCGACGACATAAGGCAGAGGATCATGACAACCAGAAGTTCAGTGAGCCGCCGCATGAGGGCTATGGGGTGGACTGTTCTCCCATCCAAGGCCAACTTCATTTTTGCCTCCCTTCCCGGGGTCGGAGGCGAACGGATATACACACGCCTGAAGGAGAACGGGATCCTGGTGCGGCATTTCAAACACCCGGGTATCGAAGAATATGTTAGAATTACCATCGGGACCGACGGGGAGATGGACCGATTCATAGAGATGCTGCAGTCCCTCGATTTCGTCAGGAGGTAGAATATGGCAGAGTTTTTTGAAGGACGGCTGATTGTACAGACCGGAGATATCACCGCGATGCAGGTCGAGGCGGTGGTAAATGCCGCCAATTCGAGCCTGATGGGGGGCGGAGGTGTAGACGGGGCTATTCACCGAAGGGGAGGCCCCTCGATTCTCGATGAATGCAGGGAGATACGCAGCCATCAGTACCCTGAAGGACTCCCGGCCGGTAAGGCGGTGATCACCGGCGGAGGGAGCCTGCCGGCGGCCCACGTCATACACACGGTAGGGCCCGTGTGGCACGGGGGCAACCGCAATGAAGACGCCACCCTCGCCCAGGCCTATGCCAACAGCCTTCAGCTTGCATCCGAGACGGGGATCAAGACGATAGCCTTCCCCGCCATCAGCACGGGCGTGTACGGCTTCCCCAAGGCGCGGGCGGCCAGAATCGTCTTTCAGACCGTTGGAGAATTCATACGTCACCACAACCTGCCCCGGAC
>JBNGED010000028.1:0-12460 GCA_049975605.1 Sediminispirochaetaceae bacterium
CGACGAGGCCATCGACAGCCACATCGAAGCGATGGCCGAGCTCTTCGGAAGGGACAGCACCGGCGACATGATCATAGATTCGGGGCTCGCCAGGGAGCTGCACAACTTCCTTCAGATGTACACACAGACTGGAGGCCTGATCGACACCCGCATTGCGGGAATCGACCGGCAGATCACGGAGACAGAGGATGAGATAACGGACCTGAAGCGGCAGCTCGAGGACAAGGAAGTGGACCTGAAGCGGCAATACGGGCGGATGGAGAGCGCTCTCGGACAGCTGGAGGAGACCTCCCGTTCGATAGAGAATTTTAACACCCAGAATTCAGATTAATGAAGGAGCACCCAGTGGATATCAGGATAAACGACCAGCCCATTGAATTCACTCTTGAAAATGAAAAAAACCTCGGAGACATAATCAGCGGCATCAAGACATGGCTCGGAGACTCCGGGTACCGGATCACTTCCATAGAACACGACGGCACGGTTATCAATCCTGATAGCGTTCAATCCGAGACCTGGCAGCAGGAACCAATCGCGGGCATCTCTTCCATCAATGTCACCGTCCTCTCGCCAATCGAACAGTACGGTCAGAACCTGCACACGATGTACCAGTATATTTCCCTTCTCAACCGCGCCCTTGCAGCCCACAACCTTGCGCTTATCGAGCAGCTCAGGGAGGAACTGCCCCAGATCATCAACCATATAGATGAATACGTCGGGGGAGGAAGCTCGTACGGCAAGGCCCTTGAACAGCTGGTGGGAGCCTCCGGCATCCTCGAGGGCGAACTCAAACCGCAGGTCCAGAAGCTGCAGGAGTTCTGCAGCAACCTCATGATTATTCTGAGCTCCCGTTTGAATGAGCTCACGAATCCCTTCGATGAGCTGAAGCTGACGGCCAACGCCTTGAAGGAGGTGGTGCCGAAGCTGCCTGAGGTATCCATCCTCCTCCAGACCGGAAGAGACAAAGAGGCGATGAACTCCATCATCGAGTTCGCTGAGATATCGGAGAAACTCATCCGTCTGTACCGGGTCCTGAAGGATCGCGGGTATACCGGCTTCGAAGATACGACCATCGAAGACCAGAGTTTTTCCGACTTCTACAATGAGCTGAACGGAATTTTCCGGGAACTGGAAGAGGCCTTCAACTCCCGCGACTCAGTGCTGATCGGAGACCTACTGGAGTATGAGGTAGCACCCCGTACCGAGAAATTGATAGCGTACATCTCCGCTATCGAAAGTGAAAAGGAGGGGTAGACTTGTCTGCATTATTTTTCATTCTACAGACCCCGCTGCCCACACTGCAGCAGGGAAACACGACCAGCACCCTGATCGCTGTCGGCGTCTTCGGACTCTTCATTCTCTTCCTGGTTGTGGCAGGGGCCTCCGGCAACAACCGGCGGGGAGCTGCGGGCACCTCAGGAAGCAAGCCAAAAAAATTCAGCAGACGGAGATTCCGCCGACACGCATCTTCCCGGGGCCTGTCCAGAGGCGAGATGCAGCTGTTGGAGAACATGATCCGGCGATTTCGCATTCAGAGTCCCTACGGACTGCTGAACAACGGCCCCGTTCTCGACAACACGCTGAAAAAGTCTCTGAAGGAGATCGAGGACAGCCCGATGGACCCGGATGAAAAGGAAGCCCAGAAGCTGACCCTCTACAGAATCAAACAGAAAATCGAGCGCAGTACGAGGGGAGTAAAGCCTCCTGATTCTTCCCGCCAGCTTAAAAACGGACAGAAGATCTCCATCTCCGTAAACGACGTCAGGTACGACTGTAAAATAACCAGTAACCTACAGAAGAGTTTCGGCGTGAGCGTACCCATCGACCGGAGCGGAACTGAAATCCGCTGGAAAAAATGGACCAAGGTCGAGGTCTTTTTCTGGCGCTCCAACGGACAGTCCTTTTCCTTCAATACAAAGATCCTCGGTTACAATATGATCCGCGGCATATCGAGTATATTTCTCCAGCACTCCACGAGCATCAAGGAAGCACGTCAGCGGCGCTACAGGCGCAAATCGATGGAGAGGCCTGCCTATTTCTACCCGATAAGGATAGTCTCCACAGGCCTGGGGAAAAACAGTCCCCGAAAAGCTATTGTCGACGGGAAGCGCGGGACCCTGGGCACTATCCTCGACATATCCGCCGGAGGATGCTCGCTGCGGAGTTCGTATCCCCTCGGAAGCTCCGAACTCCTGAAGGTCGAGTTCGAAACATCACAGCGCCAGAAAGTCACGGTATTCGGGAAGGTTGTAGGAATGGACAGGATGAATCCCCCCGGAGGCATCATGCACATCATGTTCACCAGGATCTCTCGGGCCAATATGAATCGGATCAACAGTTTCATCTATAACTTCGAAAGCCAGTCCGAGCGGCGTATCCCGCGTCTCTGAGGTATATTGACCCGTTCGTGGTTTTCACCTACATTTGATCTATGACTGTCCTGGAACTTAAAGATATACAGATCAAGGACTCACCGGTATATTACCGGTCGGAGTATCATGCGGCCGCACTGATTCTTTTCGCGGGGCAGCAGGAGGAAGAGATCCCCGTCGTCTTTTCCATCGAACATACAGCGACCGGCGCCGTCAACATCGCGGTGAATATCCAGCAGCCTCTCAACTATCCCCTTCTGCCGGTGATCAATGCCTTGAAAGCTCATATCGCGGATATGCATTCCGGGGGGAAGCTCCCCGAATGACTAAGATCGTTACTCACAGCAGTGAAGAGACTGTTGCCCTGGGGAGCCGAATCGCCGAACAGCTGAAGCCGGGCACCGTCGTATCTCTGCACGGGTCCCTCGGCAGCGGAAAGACCACTTTCGTGAAGGGGATGGCCCGCAGCCTCGCTATACAGGAAGACATTACCAGTCCCAGTTTCACCATCATGTCGGAATACGAAGGCACCCTGCCGCTGTATCACCTCGATCTGTACCGGATCGACTCCCTGGAAGAGTTCGAGCTGCTCGGCGTCGAGGAGTTATTCTACGGCGGGGGCATTACCCTGATCGAATGGGCGGAAAAAATCGAAGCCCTCCTTCCGGAAGACCGCGTCTCCGTCTCTTTCGTGATTGAACCAAACGGGGACAGAATCATCACACTTTCGGGAATTGAACTATGAATGTACTTGCCGTCGACACTTCCACTGCGCTCCTGGGGATAGGACTTAAAATCGAACAGGCTTACTTCGAGATCAATCAGGACATCGGTCTGCACCACACCGAGAACCTCCTGGTGGAGATCGACTCCCTTCTCAGCAAAGCCCGGACTTCCTGCCGTGAGCTCGACCTCATCGTAGTGTCGAAGGGCCCCGGCTCGTTTACCGGACTGCGGATAGGAATGGCAGCCGCCAAGGGTATCGCCTTCGGGGCTTCGGTACCGATCATCTCCGTTCCGGGACTGGACGTCAGTGCGTACGGCAAGAGCTGCTACCAAGGCACCGTGTGTCCCGTGATCGATGCGCGTAAACAGAGGATCTACACGGCCTTCTACAGGAATGGAGTACGGCAGTCTGATTATCTCGACATAAGTCCCGAAGAGATGCTGGGTCTGTGCAGGGAACACGAAACGGTCCTTCTCACAGGCCCCTTTGCCGGTAAGCTTTTCGAAGTGTTGAAGGACACCGGGACGGTATTCGAACTCGATCCGCAGTACGGCCATCCGCAGACATGGGAGCTTCTGCACTACGGCGTCGAACTCTACTCGACCAGAGGAGCAGACTCGCCCGCCGAAGGGCCTCTCTACATTCGTCCAAGCGAAGCTGAAATGTCATTGAAAAATCCGGAAAGGTAAGTCTACTCGGGCTTTTTTTTCTGCTGCAGGAGCTCGATTGCCGGCAGTTCGGTTCCAGTCTTCGATGCCGCGAGGTTCTCACGCTGTATGGCGGCGAAGACCTCCTGCCGGTAGACTTTTATATCCTTTGGAGCCTTTATGCCTATCTTGACCTGATCGCCCTTGATATCGACTACCGATATTTCGATATTCTCGCCGATTATTATGCTTTCGTCCTTCTTTCTGGAGAGGATCAGCATACCGAGTTCCTTATATTGGAGAGCTCATCCATTATCTTGTGCTTTGTTCTCCAGTTATCGTTCTCGGATATGCACTGCCGCGCCATATGAAGATTCCGGTTCAGGATAATCGGTCCCTGCAGGTTCGCGGTCATCTCCTCCTGGTTCTCGGGAATAGTGACTATGCTGAATATCAGGGTATTTTCCGTATCATCAGGAGTGAGCTGGATCTCCTCGAGTTCGTAAGCGGGCACGTCGGGTTGATAATCGGGCCGAAAGATCTTCGGTTCGATGAGTACGAAGGCTATTTCGTGAATGTCCATGGACTGCAGCCAGTAAAACGGTTGCTGCAGAGCGTCCAGGAGAACGTAATCCTTCAGGTTCTCGAAACCGAGGATACCTGCGGGAAAATGTATCCGCTGCCGCTCGTCCACGTCGATGAGTCCATATGGTTTGGTGTTGACCTTCATGCCTTACTCCCTATCCTATCTCAAAAAGTCCAGCAGGGTCGGCTGAATGATCCGGCCGGCTGCTCCAAGGGCCGCTTTGTGGGCCTGCTCGAGGGTCTTCAAATCCGTGATCGCCTTGGCTACATCCAGATCGACCTCTTTGGAATTCTGCTCCATGAGCTGCGGAACTTCATACTCGATCCGCCGCATGGTCACCTGCAGACGCTCATCCCGCGCGCCCAGGTCCGACATTGCATTTACAAGCTTGCTCTGGGCAAGATCGATCCCCTTCAGAGCGCCCCCGCCGATGTCTATCGTATCACCTTCGTAGAGCTGGTCCCTCAGGTACATCACCATGTCGAACAGCGAACCTCCCGACGCGTCGGCGTCCGGCGATATGTTGAACGGGGGTCTTCCGATCTCGGTCACCACCCCCAGGTCCTGGAGTACGGTGCTCTCCGGTGCATCCTCCATCCACAGCTGATGGGGAGAGGTCGTCGAGAGGGTGATAGAGTTCCTCACTGGATCAAGACCCGCTTTCACCTGGGCGTTCGAGTCGTTGATCTTGGCTACAATGGTGTGCACATTGTCCCCCGCGTCGAGACGGATGACTTCGCCGTCGATCCGGATAAAGGTATCTTCGGTTACCGTGTAATTCTGCGCGTTCACATCGGAAAGTATCTGCTGCTGCTCGGCCCAGAAGACCTCGGTCCCCGCAAAGTGTTTATTGACGTAACTCTCCTGTCCTATCTCGACTTTGGAGAGATTGATGGACCCTCGGTACTCGACTGAACGGACTACCATGCCGTCTCTGCCTTCCACGTTGCCCATCAAGACCCTGTACGGAGTGGTGGTGGTCTTGTCCCCTGCGAACATAGAAGTACCATCGGCATATTTCGCGTTTCCTATCTCAATCAGTTCGTTCAGCAGCTGATTGATCTCCTGCCCCATCGCCTGTTTGTCGTCCCTGGTAAATGTGTCGTTGGCACCCTGTACAGCCAGTTCCCTTATCCTGTGAAGTATCCGGTTGGCGCTCTGCATGTATCCTTCGACGATGCGGAAATCCCCCTGAACCCGCTCCGCGTTTACGGCATACCGCTTCAGATGATCGATCTTGGAGAGATAGCGGGTAGAATGGGCGGCCGCCAGCGGATCGTCCCGCAGAGAATGAAGCCTGGTCTGGGAGCCCATCTTGCTGTTGAGTTCGTACATGCTCTCATTCCGCTTCTGCAGCTGATACTGCATGTCGTTGATACTCATATTACTGCTGATACGTTCCATCTGTTATACTCCCATCCGGTTGATTATCGTGTCCAGCATGTCGTTGACTTCCGATATGAATCGGGAGGCTGCAGCATATCCGTGCTGGAACTTGATCATCTGCGAGAGCTCCTCATCGATGTTGACCCCGGAGATGGAGTCCTTCATTGCTTCGAGTTCCTGCATGATCTCCCGTTCTGTCTCATAGGCTCTCTCGGCGGCTTCACCCTTCAGCCCGACCTTCGCGACTGCCTGTGAGAAGTAGTCTTCGAAGCCGGCGTATCGGCCGACCATGACGTCCCCGTTGCGCAGCTGAGCGATAGCCAGGGCAGCCGATCCGTCGCCGGTCTCGGCATTCTCGCCGTTCTTCCCGAAACCCGCGGCAATGGTATCCGGGTCCCTCGCCACCGACGGATTGATTTCGATCCAGCCCGCGGGATGCGATAGCGGGGCCACCGCATAGTTGAGACCTTCGCCGCGGAGGGCGGTAACCGCATCCGCCTGACCCCAGTCATAGGCCCCTTCCGGTCCATTCTCCGCCAGGATACCGGCATATCCGGCCAGGAACTGTCCCGAATCTTCGATGTGGCGGATTACAAAATCGGGATTATCGATAGCCGCCGCCGGAGATGCCTTCAGATTGAGTATCCCGTTCCGATCTATTCTGGCAACGACTTCCGATCCGGAGGTGTTGATCCGCCCAACGAGGTCCTCCACCGTATCGGTTGGGAAGTATTCGATCTCGATATCCTCGACAGGTCCGGAGAGACGGAGCGTTCCCCGCAGTCCGATCTGCTGCTGTTCCTCGAGCCGGTTCGTACCGGAGATCCGGAAAAGATAGGTAGAGTCGAACTCGCCGTCGCCGTTCCGGTCGTAATTGCCGGCTACATTGTTGACGAAGGGCCACTCCGAGAAGAAGTCCTGACCCGTCCGTCCGTTCTTGCCGTATCCCTCGCGGTGGATGCTGTTGACCATATCGATGAAGTTGACCGTCATCATATCGAGGTCCTGTATCTCATCGCGGACATCTCCATCCCGCATTTCCAGCATGGCCGCCAGTTCACCGCCCTCCGGCAGGTACTGCTCCCCGGAGGCGCTCCAGAGGACATCGGAGTATCCTTCATTGTTCGGATTCGGCTCCGCTCTAAGGAAATGGGCCACCCTGCCCTGCAGCAGATGCATCCCTCCGGTGTGGATAGTGAACTCGTCCGGATCGCGGCCGTCGACGGTAATGTTGACCAGCGAAGAGAGCTCCTTCACCAGCCGGTCACGCTGATCGAGGAGATCGTTCGGATTGTCTCCCATGGCCTCGATCTTGACGATCTGTTCATTGATACCTGCAACTTCGCTCAGGATTGAGTTGACCCTACCGACCGTGGCGGTTACTTCCTGCTCCAGCATCCCCCGAATTCGTGACAATCCTTCATACCGGCGGTGGATCCCGTCCATGAGACTCTGACCTCGCTGCAGGACGGCGTGACGCGCGGAGGTCTGTTCGGGATACATCGACAGTTCCTGCCAGGATTCCCAGAAGCGGTCCATCAGTGCGCGAACGGAAATATCTTCCGGCTCGTTGTACACCTGTTCGAGCATGAGTACGTACTTGTCGCGCAGCTCCCAGTAACCCTTGCCGTTGGCCTGGGCCACGATTCTCCCTTCGAGAATCTCGTCGTGGATCCGTTCGATCCGTTCGGCGGTCACTCCCTGACCGAGCTGTCCGGCAGTCTCGGCCCTGTTAAAGCCAGGCATGAATATCGGATCAAATGCCTTCATCTCCACCCGCTGCCGGTTGTAGCCGTCCACGGCGGCATTTCCGAGATTGTGACCGATTGTGGACATTCCCTGATTGTGGGCGATGAGACTTCGTTTTCCTATCTCGATTCCGGTAAAAGTCGAATGCATCTCGCGCTCCTTTTATAACTGACGGTTTACCACGAGAGGATCGCTGCCGTGTTTCTGTTTGCGCCCCGTCTTCGAATACATCGTACCCCTGCGGTGGGGAAACATCTCCTGAAGAATATCGTAAATGGTGGTTGAAAGGGTGCGCGTGTAAGCGTCGATCGACCAGATCGATCCCTGCAGCTGTAGCACGAGGCTTTTCAGCTGGCGGAAGAGCTTCGAAAGCTCTTCCTGTCTCCCGGTATCTAAATGTACGATAACCGTGTAGAATCCGGCAGCACTTTTCTCTCCGACTTCCCTTCGGAGGGTAGAGAACACGTGTGAACGTTCCTTTTCCAGTGCGGCAATGTACCCGGTGGCATGTTCCATCCGTTCGAGGTTCTGAGAGAGCCGTTTCCAGTCGTGCCTGAATATGCTGCTGCGAATCTCTTCGGCCTTCTCCACTGCCGTTATAAAACCGTCGATCTCCTGCAGGAGAATCGTTTTAAGCTGATCTGCCGTCCTTGTCATTCATTTCTCCTAGTTCTATGATCGACGGAGAAACATTAATGTTTAGAAAAACCGGCGGGAATTCATTAGGGTGTTACAATGTATTACATGGAGCTTGATTCTAGATATAAAAATTCTTATATTAAGCCCATACAGAGACTACATACGGAGGATGCACATGCAAGCTGATAAGGACCTGATAATAATCGGCGGGGGAGCTGCCGGTCTGAGCGCGGCCCAGTACGCGGCCAGAGCGAATCTCAAGGTACTGGTGATCGAGGAGATGGCGGCAGGAGGCCAGTGTCTCATAATCGGCGATCTCGAGAACTATCCCGGTTTTCCCGAGCCGATCAACGGAGGAGAATTCGCAATGCTCCTGGAGGAGCAGGCTAAAAATTTTGGGGCTGAGTTTCTCATAACCACCGCCAGTTCGATTAAGAAGAACGGAGATCTTTTTACCGTCGAGACCAGCAAGGGGAGCTTCACCTCCTATGCAGTCATACTGAGCACCGGTGCAAAGCACCGCCATCTGGGCATTCCGGGGGAGAAGGAATTCTCAGGCCGCGGCGTCTCGTACTGCGCCACATGCGACGGACCTTTTTTCAAGAACAAGAGGATGCTGGTGGTAGGAGGCGGTGACGCAGCCTGCGACGAAGCCTCTTTTCTGGCCAATCTCACCGACCAGGTCATTATAGTGCACCGGCGGGACCGCTTCCGGGCCCAGAAGTCCCTTGCAGACCGGGTTCTTCACAATCCGCATATTGAGGTGCGCTTCAATACCGAAGTCAAAGAGATCAAGGGCGCTATGAAGGTCGACAGCGTACAGCTGTTCAACAACGAAACCGGCAAAACGTATGAAGAGGAGTTCGATGCAGTGTTCATCTTCGTTGGTTCAATTCCGCAGACCTCACTGGTACCGGACCTTCCGAAGGACGAGGCAGGATACATCATCACCGATCAGAATATGGAGACAGAGGTCGAAGGCCTGTACGCCGCAGGCGACGTCAGATCGACCCCCTTCCGCCAGTTGGTCGTAGCCGCAGGAGAAGGAGCGATAGCGACCCATTGCGCGAGCCAGCGTATAGATGCTATAAAAGGACATGCATACGTGTAAAAATCTCGTGTAGTGGTAATGAATGAGAATAAGTGAGCATAGACATTACACAGCCTGTCTGATACTTGCACTCGTATTTTTTACAGGAGCCGCTCCTCTGTGGTCGGCTCCCGATTTTTTTTCCGAAGGATCCGCCGAAGATCTGGCGGAAGAACTCGTTGGACAGATGGACGACACCGAACTGCTCGGCCAGGTATTCCTGCTCGGTTATTTCGGCCGGCAGCCTTCCCGTGAAATCCTCGAATGGATTCGTGAAAAAAAAATCGGCGGAGTGAAGATATTCGGCTGGAACGCCGAGGACCTGCAGGAGCTCGGTCAAAGCATCGGACGCATGCAGCGGGAAGCACTCGACACACGGCTTAAGGTCCCGCTGTTTATTGCCACGGACCAGGAGGGCGGCTGGGTTCGTCACGTGAAGGGCGATACATCGATTACTCCCGGTAATATAGCAATAGGCGCCAGCGGAGTACCCTTCGACGCCTACTACACCGGCCGCTACATCGGCGAAGAGCTCCGTCTGCTGGGCATCAATATGAACTTCGCCCCGACCGTGGACGTGTACACAAACAAGGACGCCCACGTCATCGGGCCGCGCTCCTTCTCTGAAGATCCCCTTACGACGGCAAATCTGGCCCTCGCCTACTACCACGGCATGCAGGAGACGGGCATCATCTGCACCGCCAAGCATTTTCCCGGCCACGGGAACGCCACCGAAGATTCCCACGGAACACTGCCGCAGATTTTCACCAGCTTCGAAGAGCTGTGGGAACGGGACCTTCTCCCCTACCGTTTCCTCATCCGGGACGATCTGCCGGCGATCATGAGCGCCCACCTTGCCTTTCCCGATATACTCGACAAAACCGTTCCGGCCTCACTCTCCCCCTATTTTCTCAAAGAAGTAGTCCGCGACAAGCTCGGCTTCGAGGGCATCGTGATAACCGACGACATGCGGATGAACGGCGTGCTGCATAACGGGAACGGAATATCCGAATCGTGCCTCCAGGCCATGCGTGCGGGCAACGACATGATCATGATCTCACACGATCACGTTATTCATCAGAAGGTCTGGGACACTTTATACCGGGAAATGCAGGTTGACGAGGCTTTTCGGGATTCCATCAGGCAGTCGGCGTTTCGTATCTTGAAGGTCAAGATAGAATATCTGAAGGGAGAATCAGCGGTACCCCTTTTTCCGGACACGGCAAGGATAAGCCGGGAAATACCGAACCCGGAAGGTACGAGCTTCTTCTTCGACCAGGCCTGCCGCAGCGTATCTCTGATCGGCGGCGCACACATTCCGCTGGAGGGAGAGGGAGAAGGGGTGCTGCTGGTTGCACAGTTGAACACTTTCCTGCAGGTAGGCAAGCAGTTCTATCCGGAAGCCGATACCTATTACTATCCCTACACCCCCTTTTACCATGCCGAAGAGGAGTACATCTCCGATCTCCTGAAAAAATCTGAATATTACCCTACGATGATTTTCTGCCTGGCCAACCCGAACAGCGCCGAAGTCCTGAAGGAATTGTCAGCCGCAGGCATCGAGACAATTGTCATCTCCGTGCTCACGCCGGTGTACCTGCGAGACCTTCCAGAAATCGAGACAGCCATCGCGGTATACGGCACCGGTCCCGACTCGTTCACTGCAGGGTTTGCCGCCCTGAAGGGAATGATTCCCGCCGAAGGCGCAGTTCCCATACAGATCGCAGAGGAGTAAGGGCCGTGTACTGGCAGAAGGTGTCCGAGCAAGAATTCCCCGCCCTCATCGATTTTCTTCTAGCCCTCGAGCCGAACTGTGTCAGCTTTACATCGCGTCTCTTGAAGAACGGGGCAGCCGTCCTTCCGGCCAGGCGTGAAGCGCTGATTTATGCCCTCCGGGATGATCCGCGGCGAAGCGGAGTGGATAGGCTTCCGGCCGATGATGGACGGATTCGCGGGGCGATGCTGATGACTTCCCGGGGTATGATGATGCCGGTGCATCAGCCGGGACTGAAATTGTCGGAACAGTCGGTCAGCGAGATCACGGACTGCTTCTACCAATACTGCCGCAAGCTCTACTGCATCATCGGAATGTCCGAGACCGTCCGGCAGTACGAAAGCTCTCTCCGTGAGAGAATCGACACCCGTATCCGGTATCATCTCATGCGGCGATGCAGCAGTATTCCTCTTCCCCGCATCATCTTCACCGAAGGTCTGCGGATTGCTTCACTCTCTGAAAAAGATATCAAGTCGGTCTATCATCTGGAGGTGGAGTATCAGCACGAGGAAGTCCTCGTCCATCCGGAGCGGTTCAGTTCGGCGGCGCACCTGGTCTATTTCAGAAATACAGTCAGGGAACAGTACATCCTGTATGCAAAGCTGAACGGTGCGGCTGTGGGAAAGGCCGGTACCAACGCAATCGGCTTTCACAACAGTCAAATCGGCGGTGTGTTCACCGCCGGGCCGTATCGCGGCAGAGGGATTGCCCGTGCCCTGATGATCAGGCTGCTGGAGGAGATCCACGGCTGGGGGATGGATGCGGTCCTGTTCGTACGCAAGACCAACAAACCCGCCGTCCGGCTGTATGAGAATCTGGATTTTGATATCATCGGGGAATATCAAATCACCTACACCCAACTTGACTGACAGGGGTAGTCGTACCTTACAATAGAACCGAGGATACATATGAAGATTTGCATGATTTCCAGTGAATCCGTACCATTCGCCAAGACGGGAGGTCTGGCGGATATTATCGGCTCCCTTTCCAAGGAGCTCCGGCAGCTTGACCATGACGTCAGGGTCTGCATGCCGCTGTACGCTACAATTTCCACCGACGTCCTCGAGCCCCTGCTGTCTGACCTGCAGGTCCCAATCGCATTCGGCCAGGAGAGCGTGCGGGTTCTGACCGCCCCCCTCCCGGATTCGGATGTACCGGTCTACTTCATCGACCACCCGCTTTTTTCCAAGAGGCCGGGTTTCTACGGCAATCACGGCAGTCACACCTATAGGGACAATCATCGCCGCTTCGCCGTTCTCAGCAGGGCTGTGTTCGAGCTCTGCAGGAAAATCGACTGGATCCCGGATATCCTTCACAGTCATGACTGGCAGACAGCCCTGGTGAACGGATATCTCAGGGAATACGAGGTTCACAAGGAATTCAGCGCGGCGAAGAGCGTCTTCACGATACATAACATCGGGTACCAGGGCGTTTTCTCCAAACATGACCTGCACACGCTGCAGCTCAGCTGGGAAGTATTCAACCCGGAA
>JBNGED010000029.1:0-12401 GCA_049975605.1 Sediminispirochaetaceae bacterium
TTTCATGAACAAAAAGGAGGTCTTGATTACCTCTGCTTCAAACCCTAATCTTTGGGGTAGGAAAGAATGAATACTTACTACCCCAAAGATTATATGAAAGAAATACATGGATATAACCCCAGCACTACCCTGATTCTGGACAGTATTGAATCCCCCCTCGGACGGATATATCTCCTGGCCGAGGGAGACGCCCTCGTCTATGCGGGCTTCGCCCATCCGCTCCGGGAACGGCCGCGGGTTCCGGCCCTTCTGCGGAAGAGGCTTGAGACCACGGGCGTCGGCAAGCTTCAGGAAGGGCAGGACAGTCCGACCGGAGTTCTCCGGACGGCCGCTGCGGAGCTGCACGAGTACTTCGCCGGCCGGCGGCGGGAATTCACGGTTCCATTGAGTCTCTACGGCACCCCCTTCCAGAGGGGTATCTGGCAGCGGCTCCTGGAAGTTCCCTGCGGAAGCACGGTGACCTACGGAGAGCTGGCCGCAGCGGCCGGGTATCCGAGGAGCGTCCGCGCGGCGGGCACGGCGGTGGGAATGAATCCCCTGTCGATCATAGTCCCCTGTCACCGGGTCCTCCCCGCAGCGGGCGGCGTCGGCAGCTACGGCGGCGGGCCGGAACGGAAGAAGGAGCTCCTGCGGATCGAGGGCGCGATTTAACGGTATGCTTCAAAAGTGAGCTTGAAGGTTAGATAGTTTTTGTACTGGCGCGGCGGTTCAGTCCGATCAGGCCGCTCGGCCGAAAAATCCATGCAGGCCGGGCAAACAACCCTCCGCCCTGCAGCCCGGAACCACCGCCCGGTCCTAGCCGCTCTTCTTCACGTAGTACTGCAGCAGTTGAATGAAATAGTAGATCCGTTTGTAGATCTCGGTGATGCTGTTATGGATGTCCTTGTCGGCGTGTTGTTCGATCTCCTTCCAGTTGGTCAGCAGTTCGCGGGGCCGCTTATCGTAGTCATCGAGGACCTGTTTCAGGCTCTTGCCTATGATGATGAGGTTCTGGGCCGTCACCTGCACGATCGCGAGGGCCTCGTCGTTGACCTCCTTGAGGAGCTTGCGCAGGCTCATCATCGCGTTCTTGTCTTTTTCCGTTCTGGTCAGGTACTGGCGGATCCGCGGACCCCGCGCCCCTTCCTCTCCGAGGCTGTCGTCGAACTTCAGCAGTTCGTCGGAGACCTCCATGAGGGTGTAGAAGGACTCCGAAAGCTGCTGACTCATCAGGTTGGTAGACCATCGTCCGCGGATGAGCAGCAGGTCGATCAGCGACTTTATGTCCCTCTTGAAGTAGTCCAGCAGGAAGGCCTTGATATAGTTAAGCGGCTTGATATAGATGTATCCGCCGAGCATCTTCTTGGAGAACTTGAGGTTCTCCTTCTCCGTATAGTTGCGCATACGCGAGACGGCGGTGGTGCCGAAGACGATCTTCAGGAGCTTGTCCAGCTTCCGGTTCTGCCGTTCGTTCTGGATCTTCTGAAAGACCATCTCCGTCTGGGTCTTCACCTTGTTCAGGTACTCCTCCACGATCCGCTCGTTGGGAGGATAGAAGAGGGCCTTGTAGTAGGGGTCCGAATCGATGTGACGCACCATCTGTTCGAAGAGCATCTCCTTGCGCACCCCGTCGAGACTCCGGACCAGCTTCTTCCACGCAGGCCGGCTGACGATCTCGGTGTCCTTGTAGCCCCGCAGGATGTCGAAGAGCTTGTCCCAGTCCCCGTCCCGCTTGATGAGTGGCAGGACCTCGAGGAAGTCCTTGAGGTCGTCGGAAATATAGTGGGCATTGATCGACTCGAACTTCGGATTGTAGTTGAAGTCCCGTTCGGGCAGGTTGGAGTCGAATTTTTTCAGGAGAAAATAATAATCGAAATGGATGAACTGCAGGAAGCCCGACAGCAGATTGTACATGTCGTCGATCTGCTTGACCTGGTCCCCCTTGAAGCCGGCGAAGAAACTGACCAGGTTCTCGCGGATCTCCGCGGAGAGAGCCTTGGTGTCCATGACTCCGGCCTTCTTGCGGATAACATCCTCATCGAGCTCATCACGGAAGGCCCTGATCTCGTCGGGAATGGAGAATTCGATGATGAGGGTCTTCAGGACGTTGGAGGACTGTGCGTGCTCGAGAAAGACCTGGGCGGGACCGACCACCTTGTAGATATCGTAGAAGAACCGCGCGAGGGCCGGCTGGGCCTCATGATTGTTGGGTTTGTAGAATTTGTGCTTCTTTTTTTTTAGATCCCGGGCTATGTCCCTGAGGAGGCGGCGCTTCTCACGTTCCGGGTCGAGTCCCTGGAAAAAAATCGAGAGGAGCTTCTGGAAAAATCCTACTTCACTGCTTTCATCGGCAGTCTTCGACTTCCCGGACACATCGACAGGTCCACCCTTTGAGTTCATGACATAACTCTATGTAAAAAAAAATAAGCTGTCAACTGTTATTTCCGCGGCTTCGGAAAAGCGCCGTCTCACTGCCGGCCGAACAGATCCCCCTGCCGGACCCCGAGGCCCCTCATCCGGCTGTCCAGCTCCTGGTAGAACCTGCTCTTCGGCATGAACGAGAGAGGCGCCGAGCGGCGCGATTCATCCGTGTCGCAGGTCACCCGCTGGATCACCGTTGAGGGCGGCAGTCTCCGCAGTGCCTCGACTACGTACTCGAGATGCCTGACGTCTGAAGGAACCGTGTATTCCCCTGCCAGGTACTCCTGCTCAAGAAGGGTCCCGGCGGCCACGTTGATGTTGTGGATCTTCACCGCGTCCGGCCGGAGGGCCGCGGTGAAGTCCACCGTCTCCATGATCTCCCCGCGGGACTCCCCGGGCAGACCGAATATCAGATGGACCGTGATTTTCAGACCGGCATCCCGCAGGAGTTGAAAAGCCTGTTCGAACTGCCTGACGGTGTGCCCGCGGCGGACTCTGCGGAGGGTGACATCATGGGCCGACTGCAGTCCGAGCTCGGTCCAGACGTCGAAGCCGGGTCCCTGATACGAACTGAGCAGCGCGGCGACGCCCCCGTCGACACAATCAGGCCGGGTCGAGACGATCAGTTCGCGGAACGGGGCCTGCTGCAGTGCGAAGTCATATATTTTTTTGAGCTCCTCCACCGGGGCGAAGGTGTTGGTGAAGGCCTGAAAATAGAGGATAAAATCGGCGGCGCCGTAGCGCCTGGTCAGGAACCCCCTTCCCCGCTCTATCTGCAGGCGGATCAGCTCAAGCCGCTCGTCGTCAACCGGCTGACCGCGCCGGACCACAATCCGCGACCCGTCGACGATCTCCTCCTGGTATGCCGCCCGGGACCCGAGCTCGTCGCAGAAGCTGCAGCCTCCGCTTCCGTCGGGATGGCGGTGCGGACAGGTGAATCCGGCGTCCACCGATATGCGATAGACCGGCCGGCCGTATTTTTCCTTCAAATAGCGACTGTACCGGTAAAAAGGGGATTGAGGGGTGTCCGGGGTATTCTGCTCCATTCACTGTATTATTCAAAAGAGTGCGCTCATTGACAACCCCCGGTGAAAACCGTAATGTATCATCGATGATCATCAAGCGCTTGCTCTTCATCTGCTCCATTCTGACAGCGGCCTGCCTGCTGATCTCCTGCCCGGCGGAGGACCGGAAGACAGCCGTTCTGTGTACGGACCGTCCCGAGTTCACCTCCTACGTGGAGAGCTTCAACACATCTCAGGACGAGTACCGCATTATCATCGCCTACGATGAGAATCCCGGAGACGACCTCCAGCCCAACGGGAAGTGCGAATACGACCTGATAATCGACTCTCACCTCAACTCCGTCCGGCATCTGCCGGGATTCATGTCCCTCGAAAAGTTCTTCGAGGATGAAGTACTGCAGCGCAGCATGTTCTATTCCGACCTGTTGGAACAGGGGGTCTACAATGAAGAACAGGTCCTCCTCCCGATCTCTTTCAACCTCCCGGCCCTTATGTTCAAATCCGACCTGAAGCTCGCAGAACAGGACGGTTTCATGCTGAACATGGACCAGCTCGCGGAATTAAACCGGCAGTTCAGCAGCCGTACGGAGAAGGGCTTCACCACCCTCGGACTCTCCCTGCGCTGGAATCCCGAGATGCTCTACCTGCTGACCCTCCTCATGGACACGGGATACCGGGAGAGCGAGACAGGAGCCCTTCTCTGGAACTCCGGCGGCTTGAAGGAATCTGTGGATTACATACGGACCTGGACCGCGGAATTCAACGGAGGCATCACCGCCGAGCGTGAGTTCGCCCAGAAATTCATGGTAGAGCCGCCGTACAATCTGATTGCCGGAGAACGAATTCTCTGCTACTACCGTGATCTGGCGGATTTTTACAGTCTTCCCCCGCAGAAGAGGGAGAGATTGAAGATACTCTGGCCGGCATCGGACGATGAAATACCGGTGCTGCCGGACGTTCTCTTCGCGGCAATGCCGGCGGGTGCCCGCGGTACCGCAGCCGCGAGGGCCTTTCTGGCGTGGTTCTTCAGCGTCAAGACCCAGGAAGAGCTCCTCGCATCGACCCAGTACAAGCGTCTGCGGACCTTCGGAATTGCCGGCGGCTTCTCCTCCATGCCGGTCATCAACGAACAGGTTCTCCCGAGGTACTACCCGGACCTCGTTGGGTACATACCCGGTCCTGAATACCTCTCCTTTCCCCCGCCTCTGCCTCCCGAATGGCCTCAGATCAAATCGGAGGTCCTGATGCCCTGGCTGATAGAACAGGCTGATTCGGAAATGACCAGCGAGCTGATGAGGGAACGTCTCGAGGTATGGATGCGGCAGCGTCCTCCTAAATAATTTCATGTGATGGAATTGGATCTCTTCTCTGGTGCTTCCGGCTGGTCCGGGCCCCGGTTTTTTATTGACAGATACCTCCATTCATATTACTCTGTACAGCATAAGATAAGATAGGAGGTTCCTTATGGCCACAGTTATGCTGAAAAGTATCAGCAAGGTCTACGACGGTAACGTCCGTGCCGTCGACAATGTAAACATTGACATCAAAGATCGTGAATTCGTCGTTCTCGTAGGTCCTTCAGGATGCGGGAAGTCCACCACCCTGCGTATGATCGCCGGACTCGAAGATATCACCGAAGGTGATCTCTACATCGACGACAAACGGGTGAACGACATTCCCCCGAAGGACCGCGACATCGCAATGGTGTTCCAGAATTACGCCCTGTATCCGCACATGAGCGTGTATGACAACATGGCTTTCGGTCTCAAGATCCGCAAGTTCGACAAGGAAGAGATCGAGAAACGGGTGAAGCAGGCTGCCAAGATCCTGGACATCGAGGAGCTGCTCGAAAGGAAGCCGAAGGCCCTGTCCGGCGGACAGAGACAGCGTGTTGCAGTTGGACGGGCGATCGTCCGGCAGCCGAAGGTTTTCCTCTTCGATGAACCGCTTTCCAACCTCGACGCCAAGCTCCGTGTACAGATGCGCGCCGAGATTTCATCCCTGCACAACCGTCTGCAGGCTACGATGGTCTACGTTACCCACGACCAGGTGGAAGCCATGACCATGGCGGACAAGATCGTCGTACTGAAGGACGGGCTCATCCAGCAGATCGGAAGTCCTCTCGAACTGTACAACGATCCCGCCAACCGGTTCGTGGCCGGCTTCATCGGATCGCCGCCGATGAACTTCCTCGTCGTCAGTGTCACCGAGGAGGGGGGCAAGGTATACGTGGATGAGGGCGACTTCAAACTGGCTATTCCAGAGGCCCAGGCCAAGGTGTTAAAGAACTACATCGGCAAGCAGGTGGTATTCGGTATTCGTCCCGAAGACCTCGACTACCTCGAAGAGGAGAAGAAGGGACTGTCCATCAAGGCAAGCGTCGGTGTCATCGAACCTCTCGGCGCTGAAATTCACGTGTACGTGAATACCAGCAAACACCAGATGATCGCCCGGGTGAATCCGGATGTGAAGCTGGAAGTGGGTAAAGACCTCTACCTGTTCCCTCACTTCGAGAAGGCGGTATTCTTCGATATGGAGACCGAGCTCGCTCTCGATCGGAAATAATTCAGGGAACTGCGCTGAAAACAACACAGCCGCTTCATTCGGAAGCGGCTGTTTTTTTTGCGGGATTCTCACGGCACGACAGTGCACTATATTGCGCGACAGTGCGCGACAGTGTGTTACAGATCGGCGATCGTATCGGCGAGCACCCGTACCGCCTGATCGGCCCGGTCCGCCGGCACGGCGGTCAGCATGGTAACCGGCGAGCCGCCGTAGTTCACGGCTTCCAGCGGAATCGCCGCAGTCTGGAGAGCGCTGATGATCCGGGCTGCGATCCATGGTTCTCCCGCCAGTCCCTCGCCCACCACGCCGATCATGGCCACTTCAGGTCCAACTGTACAGCTGTCGGCATGCATCTCCCCGGACAGCTTCCGGCATAACTCATCCCACTCCGCGCCGGTTTTACCCTTGCCAGCGGCGAAAAGGGTGAGGGTGTCAAATCCCTTCAGCTCGAACTCAGCCGGACAGCCGGCATCCCTCAGCTTCTCCTCCGCCTGAGCGGAGAATTGCGGGTAACGGTTGAGCAGGAACTTCTCAACTACGATCTTGCGGTACGGCTGCTTCCCGGAGACGCCCACTACCGGGGCCCCTGAAGTATCACGTTCGGCGACAATGAAGGTGCCCGGCGCAGCGGGATCGTTGGTGTTTTTCACATTGATGGGAATACCGATGGATTTGACCGGTGCGATCGCCTCTTCATGAAAGACGCTTGCGCCGACCGAGGCCAGCTCCCTGATCTCACGGTAGGTAATCTGCCCGATCGGAGGGGGATTGTCGGCTATGCGGGGGTCCGCCATGAGAATGCCGGAGACATCCGTCCAGTTCTCGTACACTTCGGCCTGCACGGCCCTGGCGGCGACGGCTCCGGATATGTCCGATCCGCCCCGTGAAAAGGTCTTCAGCTCCCCCTGAAGGGTGGCGCCGTAGAAGCCCGGCATGACTATGGTGCCTTCTCCCTGCACCCTCTGGGCTACCAGCTGGTAGGAACTTTCGTGCACCTGTCCGTCGTCGGTGAGCCGGACCACCTTCTCCGCGTCGAGGAACTCCGCGCCGAGGAAGTCGGCGATCATCAGTCCGCTCAGATACTCTCCCCGGCTGGCGGCATAGTCCGCCGAAGCGCCGCTCCGGATTTTTTCCCCGATCTCCCCGAGGATCTCCTCCAGAGAGATGCCGATCTTCAATTCCTCCGCTATCTCCAGGTACCTGTCCCTGATAGTACCGAAGGGTCCATCGATGGACTCGCCCTTTTCAGCCAGTGAGTGACAAAGGTAGAGGAGATCGGTTATCTTCTCGTCGGATGAGGACCGTTTGCCGGGCGCGGACACGACCACCAGCCGGCGATTCGGGTCCTCCTCCACTATTCGCTGTACCTTTCGAATCTGGGCGGCGTCCGCCACGGAGCTGCCGCCGAATTTACACACCTTCACTTCACCATCTCCTTCTCGGTTTTAGGCAGGATACAACAGCGCTTCATTCAATGTCGATACTCATCATGTGATTAATTGAAAAAAGACGCTATTTGACGAACAATTTTTGCGGAAAATCAATAAACGTCTCGCATCCCTGCTCCGTCACCAGGAAGGGCTCGCTGCACTCGAAGCCGAAATTGTCGAGCCAGATCCCCGGCATGAAGTGGATCGTCATTCCCGGCTGCAGGACCGTCTTGTCCCCCGGACGGAGGCTCACCGTGTGTTCGCCCCAGTCGGGAACGAAGTTGAGCCCGTAGGAGTATCCCACCCGGGAAGGCTTCTCGACGCCGGTACCTTTGAGGTTGGATCGCCAGCGCTCCTCCACTTCCTCGGCGGTGACTCCCGGCCTGATGAAGCCCAGGGTGTCGTTCAGACCCTTCACCACCACGTCGGCAACCTTTCCGAGTTCCGCCGGAGGCTCCCCCAGGAAGACCGTCCGCGACAGCGGCGCATGGTAGTGGTACCGGGCGCCCGCCAGTTCCAGCAGCACGACGTCTCCCTGCTGGTACTTCCGGTCGGGGTCGAAGGTGAGGTGGGCGGTGGATGTCCGCTCGGCCGAGGGCATGATGGGGAAAATAGCCGGCGAGTCGCCGCCGTATTCGTCGGTCCCGGCGATCTGAGCGCCGGCCACTGCGGCGGCGGCGTCCTTCTCCCAGACCCCGGGTTCGATGGTGTCGACGGCCAGCTGCATCACCCGCTCGCAGATCCTTGCAGCCTGCCGCATGTATTCGATCTCCGGGGTGCTCTTGACGGTCTTGACCCAGTTCACCAGATTGGTGGCGTCCATCAGGGTCACCCCGGGCAGCTGCTCATCCAGCTCCACGAACATCTTCGCGTTGAACCAGTAGCCGTCCATTTCGAGGCCGAGGTTTTTTTTGTCCCAGCCCTTCTTCCTCAGGAGGTCTGCTACGTACCGCATGGTGTGGGTATAGCGGGACTGCACGTAGGTATCAGCATAGCCGAATATGTGCTCGTCCGTCAGCCAGGTGGTCAGACGGGCACCGTTGGAGTCCTGCTCCCGCCCGAACCAGCAGGGCATCTCCTCGTCAAGCGATACGAGCACTCCCTGGTGGACGTAGAACGACCAGCCGTCGTAGCCGGTCAGATAGTTCATGTTGGCCGGATCCATTACCAGCAGTAGTTCGATTCCCTGATGGTCCATACTTTCCTGTGTCAGACGGACCCGCCGCTTGTACTCTTCTTCACTGAATATCAATTTTTTCGCCATGTGAAACCTACCTCGGGATCTTGATTCCCATGTCCCTGCTGACGGCCAGTTCGTAGGCCTTGAGAGCGATCATGGTGTCCTGCACGCCCACGCCGGTCAGATCGCAGACGGTGATCTGCTTCTCATTCCCGCGTCCCGGGTGGAGACCGTTAACGAATTCTCCCAGTTCGACGATGGGAGAATCTTCACTGATGACTCCCGCCTCGATTCCGGAGCGCATTTCGCCAAGACGGAAGACCTGGCTCTTGAGATCGCATGCCAGCAGATCGGCCCGGCCGAGCACCGCCGCTTCGAGCTCATTCTTCTCTTCGGTGTCCGCGCCCATCGCGGTTATGTGCAGGCCCGGGTGGAGCCACTCGGCCCTGATGTAGCC
Source organism: Sediminispirochaetaceae bacterium (assembly GCA_049975605.1). GTDB lineage: Bacteria > Spirochaetota > Spirochaetia > DSM-16054 > Sediminispirochaetaceae > DSBN01. The sequence continues at coordinate 9,058 of JBNGED010000029.1, forward strand.
CTTGCGGGCCGGCGTCGTCGTCACTACCACGGAACTCTGACGGACCACCTCTTCAGCGCTCTCCGCCTTCACCACTTCGATTCCCAGTTCTTCGCTCATCTCCTTGACGTAGGCGTCCCGGACCTCGTCAGGGTCAAGGCTGAACATGCGGATCTTCTTCACATCCCGGACCAGGGACAGACCCCTCATCTGGAACCGGGCCTGGGTCCCCGATCCGATCACGCCGACGCCGCTGCAGTCTTTCGGGGCCAGATACTTCGCCGCTACCGCTCCGGCCGCGCCGGTACGCACCTGGGTGAGATATCCGTTGTCGAGCAGGACCCCGTCCAGGAAGCCGGTTTCCGAACTCAATACCAGCATCTGTCCGCTGGCGGAGGGCAGACCGAGCTTGTTGTTCTCGAAGAACCCCGACGCCACCTTGATGGCCATACGGCTGATGCCGCTGATGAACGCGCTCTTGATATCCACTTCACCGGTCTTTTCCGGCACCGGGATCATCATGATCGGAGGAACCGTGGCGTTGCCCTTCTGGAGCTCGCTGAAGCCTTTCTCGATCGCCTCGATGATGCTGTCGTCCAGATGGACGATGCTCTTCAATTCCTCTTCCGATAGTATATAAATGGGTTCCATCTTTTCCTCCTCATGTATACTGCTGCACGGTCTTCAGAAAAAGGGCCGGATCGACGCTGGATCCGCTGATGACCGCCGCAGCCTTTTTTCCCTTCACGTCTATCTTTCCGGTCTGGATGGCAGCGAGACCGACCGCAGAAGCTCCCTCTATGACCAGGCTGTGTTCCACGAATGCGTATGCCATCGCCCGGGCGATCTCTTTTTCAGTGATCACCACATGTTCGTCCACGTACTGCCGGACCAGCGGGAGAGTGTAGCGGTTCTCCTTCCCGATTCCTCCGAGCAGAGAATCCGCCAGGGTGTCTTTCTCCTCAACGGCAACCGGCCGGCCCGCTTTCACGCTCTCGAGCATGGCCGGAGACTGTTCGATGGAGACCCCGACCACGTGGATGGCCGGCCGGATTGATTTGGCTGCCTTGGCTATACCGGCCAGCAGGCCGCCGCCGGAAAGCGGCACCAGGAGCACATCGAGATCGGGATGACGCCAGAGCATCTCCAGAGCGATCGTTCCCTGCCCGGCGATGATCGCCGGATCGTCGAAGGGAACCACCGGGATGAGTCCCCGCTCCTCTACCAGCCGGTAGTAATGCTCTTCGGCCTCGTCCTGGCTGTGTCCCTTTACTTCGACTTCCGCCCCGAGGGCCCGGATTTTCTCCACCCGGTATTTCGGCACGTGTTCGGAGAGACAGACCACCGCTTTGATCCCCGTCTTGCCTGAAACGAAGGAGACCGCCTTGCCGTGGTTCCCCGTCGAGAAGGTGATCACACCCCTCGACCGTTCAGTCTCCGACAGGCCGAGGATCTTGTTGGAGGCGCCCCGGACCTTGAACGCCCCCGTATTCTGCAGGGATTCGAGCTTCATGTATATCGCTTCGGCCCCTGCAGCGGAGGCAAGGGGAGCGGCCTCCGTCATGGGGGTCTCCCAGATCATCGGTTCTATCCGTTTGCGGGCTGCGAATACATCGTGGAGGCCGGGAAGCTCTCTATCGTCTTCCTTCTGTCCGCGGCCTGCTTTCTTCTGTTTCATTACTGGCCCCCGGGTTACTTTGTGAACAGCTTGAGCGGGTAGTTGTAAAAGCTCTCGTTCCCGTCTTCCGTCAGGTAGATGGTCCCGTCCACTTCGAAGCCGACGTCCTCGTACCAGATACCCGGTATAAGATGAAGGGCCATGTTCTTCTGCAGCACCGTCTTGTCTCCGGGACGCAGACTGATGGTCTGTTCGCCCCAGTCGGGGGGATAGTTCACGCCGATGGAGTATCCCAGGCGGGACTCCTTCACGATGGTCGAGTGGGCGATTGCCTGCCGCCATTTTTCCTCCACCTCTTCGGCGGTGACTCCCGGCTTTATGAACTCCAGGGTCTTCTGCAGTCCCTCCATGACCACCTCGGCGGTGTCCTTCATCAGCTTGGGCGGATCCTGTCCCAGGAAGATGGTCCGGGCGATCGGGGCGTGATAGTGTCTGTACGCTCCCGCGAGCTCGAGAAGGACCGCTTCGTCCTTTTGATATACCTTCTCGGACCAGGTGAGGTGGGGCGTCTTGGTGGCTTCCCCTGCCATCATCAGGGGGACGATGGCGGGATAGTCTCCGGCATACTCCCCGGCTCCCTTGTATTCGGCATGGACGATCTCGGCGGCTGCATCACACTCCCGGACGCCTACATTTATATTCCTTATGGCCGTATCCATCACGTTGACCGCGATCTTGCCGGCCCGCTTCATCAGCTCGATCTCACCGTCGGACTTGATGACCCGGACCCAGTTCACGAGGACGTTCCCGTCCGTGAACTTCGCGTCGGGCAGGTCCTTCTCCAGTTCCACGTAAGCCCGGTGGGTGAAGTAGAACTGGTCCATCTCGACGCCGATGGTGCCCTTGTCCCATCCCTTCTCCTTGATCACGTCGGCCACGAAGTTCATCGGATGCCGTACGGTGGAGTGGACATAGTGATCGGCGTACTCGCGGATATTGTCTTCGCTCAGGAAGGTGGTTATCCGGGCGCCGTTGGCGTCCATCCCGCGTCCGATCCACATGGGCTCTTCCTGGTTCAGCGAGACGAGCACGCACTGGTGCACGTAGAAGCTCCACCCGTCGTATCCGGTCAGATAATTCATATTGGCAGGCTGGCTCACTATGAGAAGATCGATGCCCTTTTCCTGCATTGATTTCTGCGTTCGTTTTACTCTCTGTTGGTATTCTTCCTGTGTAAAAACCGGCATAATGCCTCCTTCGTCATTTTTTTCATTGAGTATATAAAAAATACAGCGCTGTTCGGTCGGTGCGACCCGCGCTGAACGGCATGCTTTTACATGTATCCCTCGAACTTTCTCTTGACCACCGATGAATAGACATAGTCGATCATCGTTATGTAATCGAAGACCGGCAGACCGGCGGCTTCCCTCACCGCAGCGCCGTAGGGAGGCAGAAGACTGCATTCGAGCAGGAGGGCCCGAACTTCGGGTTCGCGTTTCATCACCTTCTCCACCGCCTGCAGAACTTCGGCCTGCACGATGTCCGAATCCAGACTGCCGGTCTCATCGAAAACCGCCCTGGCGAAGTGCTCGGTCTCCTCGAGCCCCTCGATCACCAGCTCTTCCGGATGTTCAACTCCCGCCTTCTCGAGGACGGGCAGGGTCAGCGAACGGGAGTTGGCGGTAATAACGCCGATCTTCCCGCCGGCCTGTCCGCCGGCCTGTCCGCCTGCCGGGCCGCCTGATTC
>JBNGED010000030.1:0-12220 GCA_049975605.1 Sediminispirochaetaceae bacterium
GAAGAAGGTAGACAGACAGGCCTCGAACTGTGATATAGTTGAGCTGCCGGGATAGGTGAGGAAGGCAGACGGCAGTCCGTTCTTTGCCTGTTCTTTGTTTTTGTACCAGGCCTCCTGAACCCATGCCCAGGTTTGCTCGTACATATCCACGAAATCCTGATCGTAGAAGTGTACGGCAGGAAAACCCTTTTTCACCAGTAATGACTCTTGCATATCCCCCCGCATGTAGCACAAAAATTGAGTAGATTAATTATGCAAATAATTCGAGAATATATATATTTATCCTCTTATTGATTATATAAAATACACCCTAACGGGGTCCAAGTCAAATTTTTTACTTCAATGGAGTTATGTAAAGGAAAAAGTAATGTACAGATACCTGAAAAGAGACGTGAAGATTCTCGCGGTTGACGGTGGAGGCATCCGGGGTCTCATACCGGCCATGATACTCGAGGAGCTGGAAAAACGGATCGCCCGGCGCAAAAAGGAGCGGCCCCTGTGCCGGGTCTTCGACATGATGGCCGGGACCTCCACCGGTTCGATTATCGCACTCGGACTGAGCGCGCCCGCCGGGGAGCCTCCCGCCTACTCGCATGAGCCCCTCTTTTCCCCGCGGGACCTGGCGGATATCTACATCGAGCGGGGGATCGAGATTTTTCCCCGGAGAATCTTCAATCAGCTCATGACGGTCAAGCAGGCCTTTACGGAGAAGTACAACTCTGGACGCTTCTACACGATCCTCGAGGAAAAACTCGGGAACCGGACACTCCAGGACGCCCTGACCAATGTCCTGGTGACCACCTATGACATCGCCGGCAATACGCCCCTCATCATGAAAAAACGCCCCCCCGCCATGGGACGCCGTGATCCCGATCCCAACTTCTTCATCAGAGACGCCGTCATGGGCTCATCAGCCGCGCCGACCTTCTTCGAACCCGTGCAGGTTACCACCGTCGACGGCAGAAGTACCCATACGCTGGTGGACGGCAGCGTATTCGCCAAGAACCCCGCCATGTGCGCACTCGTGGAAGCGCAGAAGATCTATCCCCGGGCCCGACACTTCACCGTCCTCTCCCTCGGTACGGGAGAGACGGAGACCCCCTACACCTACCAGCAGATGCGCAGCTGGGGCTTCCTGGAATGGGTCCTCCCCTCGAAGGGCGTTCCCCTTGCCTCGATCATGAACAACGGTCAGGCCAAGTGCGTGAACTATCAGCTCCAGTATCTCCCGAGGGTCGATTACCACCGCCTCGACATACCCATCACCGGATGCGCCCGGTCGATGGATGACGCCAGTGAGGAGAACATCGAGTGTCTGCAGGAGAGAGCGCGGGCCCTCATCCGGGAGCATGATGGTCTGCTCGACACGCTGGCCGAACGTCTGGGATGAAAAAGGCCGACACGCGCCCCGGCTGTTACGCCGGCCTGGGTACCGACCGGGTAATTGTATTTTTCGTCCAATTCCTATAATTTATTGATACCATGGACACGCTCGAGACAGAGAAACAGCAGATGCCGCACTTTGCCCTCGGGGTATTGCTTGCAGTGGTGGTCGGAGCCGGCAGCGGACTCGGCTCGGTAGCCTTCATCTGGATGATCAAGAAGATCCAGATCCTCTTCTTCGTTCACCTGATCGAGGTTTTTTCTCCCCTCGGATCCTTCGCGGTGGTACCCCTTCCCGCTATCGGCGGCCTGATCGTCGGCCTAGTCATCTATTACGGAACCGTAGAGGCCAAGGGGCACGGAGTTCCCGAGGTCATGTTCGCCGTCACCAAGCGGGGCGGACGCATTCAGCCCCGGACGGTCATCGTCAAGACCCTCGCTTCGGCAATCACCATCGGTACCGGCGGATCCGCCGGGCGGGCCGGGCCCGTCGTTCAGATCGGCGCGGCCATGGGTTCCACCGTCGGTCAGTTCCTCAAGCTTCCCACAGCCTGGCTGCGCAACCTGGTGATGTGCGGTGCAGCGGCGGGTATATCCGCCACCTTCAACGCTCCCCTGGGGGGGATCTTTTTTACCACCGAACTGCTCACCACCTCCTTCGTCAGCTACGGGCTGCCCTTCATCGTCATCAGCTCCCTGGTCTCCAACATGATGGCCACGGTACTGCTGGGGATGGACCAGTCCTTCAAGATGCCGACCCTCTACATGCTAGTCAACGGCGGGGAGCTGATTTTCTACGTCCTTCTCGGGATCGTCATCGTCATCGGGGGCTTCCTCTTCATGAAGACCCTGCAGCTGTCCGAGAATATCTTCGATTCCATGAAAAAGGTCCCCGTCTGGTTCCGGCCCGCCATCGGCGGTCTGGCGGTCGGCTTCATCGGTCTCTTCTCGTACGACATCTTCGGAGTCGGATACGGGAAGGTCCCGTGGATCAGCACCATGAGCTTCGATCATGTCCTCGCCGGGAACGTTCCGTTTCGGCTGCTCTTCTTCCTGGCCATCCTGAAGATCGTGGCCACTTCGAGTACCATCGGTTCCGGAGGCAGCGGAGGCATCTTCGCCCCGAGCCTCTTCATAGGCGGCATGTTCGGCGCCATGGTGGGCTATCTGGCCCAGTACTTCATCCCGGAGAGCAGTCCGGGAGCCTTCGCCCTGGTCGGTGCGGCCGCCTTCTTCGCCGGAGTGACCCGGGCCCCCTTCACCAGCGTCGTCATGATGCTCGAACTGACCAGGGACCTGCGGATGATGGTCCCCCTCATGCTCGCCGTCCTGATCTCCTCTGAAGGAATCAAGCTCCTCAGCCGCGAAACCATCTACACCGAGAAGCTCAAACGGCGCGGCGTGGACATCCTGCGGCTGATCAACTCCCGCCTGGTCCCGATGATGTCGGTAGGCGACATCATGAGCTGCGACCATCCGTCAGTGAAGACCGACACCAGCCTGAAGGCGCTGAAGGAGCTGATCGACACGACCCATCGCCGGGGATTCCCCGTCCTGGATGCCGAGAATAAGCTGTACGGGATAGTGACCATGAGCGATTACGAGCGGGCCATGGAGAAAGGGACGGACCCGGCTTCGCCGGTGGAGACGATCTGCACCACCGATCTGATCACCGCCTTCCCGGATGAGACCCTGATGGAGGTGCTGCCGCGGATATTCGATTTTCAGCTGGGTCAGGTCCCGGTGGTCGATCCGGACGACACATCCCGGCTGCTCGGCATGCTGCGGGACCGGAACATCTATGCCGCCTGGCGGCTGGCATTCCATCACGGTGAGAAATCCATTCTTTCGAAGCCGAATCAGAAAGACGAACCGAAGGGGCTGTAAGCAGGCTGGCCGCCCGCAGGACTATTTTACTTCGACGGTCTTCTCATCCACCAGATAATCGCGGATCTCGTAGAGACGGTCCTTCACGTTGAAATAGGCCTCGATCAGCCTGGGATCGAAGTGTTTGCCCTTCTCCGCATCGAAGAGCTCGTCGATCTTCGCAGCCGGCCAGGCCTTCTTGTAGACCCGGTCGCATCCAAGGGCATCGAAGACATCCGCAATCGCGGTGATCCGTCCGTAGATGTGGATTGCATCCCCGGCAAGACCCTGCGGATATCCGGTTCCGTCCCATTTCTCGTGATGCTGATAGGCGACGATGGAGGCGGCCTTGAGCAACGATCGCTCTGAGTGGCTCAGCATATCGTAGCCGAGCTCGGTATGAAGCATCATTGCCGTTCGCTCCTCGTCGGTCAGGGGACCGGGCTTCATCAGAATGGCATCGGCGATCGCTATCTTGCCGATATCGTGGAGCGGCGAGGCGTTGCGCAGGAGTTCCGCCTCGACCTGGGTGAAGCCGTACTCCAGGGACAGTACGTACGAGTATTCGGCAACGCGCTTGACGTGGTTGCCGGTCTCCTTGGACCGCATTTCACCGGTCTCTGCCAGGGTGAAGATAATTTCCTTCTGGGTATTCTCGATCTCCTCCTGGAGGGCGACGGATTCGAGCTGGCGGCCGGTATAGGATGCCGCCAGAAGGAGGTGCTCTTTATCGTTCTTGCTGAACTTGCCCGCGGGAGTCATCTTGTTGATGGCCTGATACACTCCGATCATCTGTCCGGATGAGTCGCGGATCGGCAGCGCGAGGATGTTCCGGGTGTGATACCCGGTCCTCTTGTCTACTTCCTTGTCGAAACGGCTGTCGCTGTAGGCATCGTTGATGATCAGGGGCTCTCCGCTGTTGGCAACGTAGCCGGCGATTCCCTGGTTCATGTTGATCTCGATCCGGTCCACTCCGTGGGCCACTTTGCTCCAGAGAAGACACCGCTTGCAGTCGATGAGCCACACAGTGGCGCGATCGGCAGTTACGAGATCGCGGCCCATGTCGGCCAGCATGATGAGCAGCTTCTCGACATCCCGCTCGTTGGCGATTTTATTGATGTAGCCGAAAATAGTACGCAGAGTCTCTTGTGGTGAAGGTTCGGCCCGCAGATCCTTGTTCCTATTCATATCTATGTAGTAAAGATATACAGAAAGGTCACCAAATTACAACTCTATTTCAAAAATTTTTATACCCTCGTTCACAAAGAATTCCTTGAGTTTGTCGATTTCAGCATGAATTCCGGCCGCTTCTTCATCCTCGCAGTATACAATCAGCATAAAGTTCTCCTCCGGCCAGATGTGATCTCCCATCCGGGGGCCTGAGTTGCCGACTCCTACCACAATCGGGATCTTGGTATAGTGCCGGGCTACTCCGGCTTTTTCGAAGGCTTCGAACATATCCTCTTCGATCGATCGATTCGCAATGATCTCTATCCGCTTCATATTCATCTATCCTCTTTCATGTATCCTTTCCGATCGGCCGGCGGTTACCCGCCGGCCTGTTCCATGCCGGGATGTGCGTCCCGGCGACACCTATCCTGCGCTGGACCGGGCTTCAAGGGCCCTGCGGCGTTCCCTGCGCTTCTGTCTGCGCTGTTCCTTCTTCAGCCTCTGTTTCTCGGACATCCGGTTGAAAATTTCGTAGATGACCGGAATCAGAAAGAGGGTGAGCAGGGCTCCGACAGACAGTCCGCCGATGACGGATTTGCCGATCGGCGACACCAGTTCAGCACCCTCGCCGGCAAAGAACGCCATCGGGATCAGCCCCAGAATGGTCGTCAGGGTGGTCATGAGAATGGGCCGAAGACGATTGCCTCCCGCCTCGATGACCGCCTCGTGTATGGTTCTGCCCCGCTTGCGCAGGAGGTTGGTGTAGTCCACCAGGACGATACCATTGTTTACAATTATTCCCGCCAGCATGACCAGACCGACCGCGGTGAGCAGACTGTAGGTCTCTCCCGTAATGGTATACAGGACTATGACCCCGATCAGCGACAGGGGGATCGTGAACAGTATGATGAAGGGATCGAGGAAGGACTCGAACTGGCTGGCCATTACACCGAATACTAAGAAAACCGATACAATAAGAATGTAAATAAATCGGCGCCCATACTTGATGAGATCTTTGTACTCCCCTGAGAACTCGATGATCACGCTCTCGTCGGCGGGGATCTTCTCCTTGATCAGCTTCTCCACCTTCAGTTCGACCTCGTTGATCGGCGCCCCCGGAACCGTTCCGGCGGTTACGTGAATGACCCGGGTCTGATTCTCCCGGTTGATATTGATCGGGCCGGTTGTCCGCTCGTAGGAGGCGAAGCTCGCCAGAGGTATCCGCTGCCCCGAGTTGTTCACCACGAAGACCTTGTTCAGGTCCGGGAGCTCGTCCCGGTCCTTCTCGGCCAGGATTACGACGATGTCGTACTCGCTGCCCTCCTCCCGGTACTGACTGGCATTGAGGCCGTCGATGTTGGCCCGTATCTCCTCGCCGACCGAATAGATGTTCAGTCCGAGATTGTAGAGCTTGTTCCGGTCGATAGAAACCTCTATCTGCGGCAGACCGTCCTTGATATCGACGGTCGGCTCGGTCACCTCCGGTATCTCGTTGTCAAGGAGTTCGCGGATGTTCTCGGCGATCTCCTTGCCCCGGACCAGGTCCTCCGTCTTCACGAGGATATCGATCGGACTGGCACCCATCATCATTCCGCCGCCGCTGCCGAAGGAGAAGACCGCGGCGGGGAAATCGTTGAAGTGGGCCCTGAGCTTCTGCTTGATCTCATCCGGCGTTTCCGTCCGTTCTTTGAAGGGCAGCAGCTGAATTTGCAGGGTACCGGTATGTGTCTGTACGCCGCCGAGGAACCCGAACAGGCTGCGGCCGCCGACTTCCATGATCAGCTTGTCATAGCCTTCAAGCTCATTTTTCACCACCTGTTCCATCTGCTTAAGAACCGACTCGGTAATCTCGAGCTTTGTTCCGATCGGCAGTTCGAGCTGCAGCTGCACCGAATCCTGCGCCTCGTCAGGCAGGAATTCGAAGCCTGCGTCCTTGAGGGTGAAGGCGCTTGCCCCCAGCATCGCCAGAATAAGCAGAATGGTGATCACCTTGTGCCTGAGGGTTACCTTGAGGATCCGCTGGTACACATGCTCCATACCGCTGAAAAAACGTCCCATCCCGTCGTCCATTACCTTCAGAAGACCCTTCAGGGGCCGCTGCTTGCGGCTTGTGAGGGGCAGGTAGTGACTGGACAATACAGGAATCAGGAGCATGGCGATCAGCAGGGAGCTGGTCAGTGAAATCACTACCGTGAAGGAGAGACTGGCCAGCAGCTCTCCAGTAACATCCAGCTGGTTTTTGAACAATGCCACCGGCGCGAATACACAGATGGTCGTCAGGGTAGAAGCGACGATTGCGTTGATCATCTCCTGGGTCCCCAGGATAGCCGAGGCGGTCAGCTTGGCCCCTTTTTCCCGATAACGATAGATGTTCTCCAGGATGACGATCGAGTTGTCCACCAGCATCCCGATACCGAGGGCAAGCCCCGCTAGTGTCATGATGTTGAGGGTGAGATCGAAGAAGTACATAACCATGAGGGTCACCACCAGACTGATCGGAATGGTGAGCCCGATGATGAAGGTACTCTTGAGGCTCCTCAGGAAGACGAAGAGGATCAGCACCGCGAAGATCGCCCCCATGATGGCGCTCGAAGAGACCTGGTTGAGCGAAGACTTGATGATATCCGTGGTGTTGAAAATCTCTTCAACACTGATTCCCTGGGGTACCTCCCGGTTGATTCGCTCCAGCCGCTCTCTGACCCGTTCGACGGTCTGCACCGAGTTGGTCCCGCTCTGTTTCTGAACGATGATCTGGACCCCCGGTTCGCCGTTGATGTACACCAGGCTCTCCGGATCGCGGTAGCCGTCGAATACATTGGCAATGTCCCGCAGCCGGACCGTCTTCACAGTCTCGGTAGCGGCGATCATCGAAGTTGGAGCCCCCCCCTTGTAGGAGATGACCGTGTTCTTTATCTGGTCGATACTGTCGTACCGGCCGCTGGTTAGGATCAGATAGTTCTTACTTCCCTCGGTAATCGAACCGGCGGAGATCTGTACGTTCTGGCCCCTCATCATGTTGGCCACCTGGGTGAGGGTCAGCCCGTAGGCCTCCAGGCGGTTCTGGGGTATCTCCACCCGAATGATCCGGTCGCGGCCTCCGCTCAGGCTGGTCAGCGCCACCCCTTCAACCTGCTCGACACGGGGCTGCACGATATCCTCGGCGATCTGTCTCAATTCGGCGGGAGTCCTTTTTCCCGACAAGGTAAGACCCATGATCGGAATCATCGAAGGGTCGAACTTGAAAATCATCGGGGTATTGGAATCCTGCGGCAAATACCCCTTGATGTACTCGAGGTTGTCCCGGACGCTGTTGGCCGCCTCCGCCATGTCGGTCCCGTAGCTGAATTCCAGCATGATCATGCTGTTCCCCTTGGCGGAGGTGGAGCTGATATTTTCCACATTGCTCACGTTGCTCATTCCGCCTTCGAGGGGACGGGTGACCGTCTTCTCGACCTCTTCGGGACCGGCCCCCGGGTAATCGGTCACCACCAGCAGGATCGGCGGATCGATCTCGGGATACAGGTCAATCGCCAGGTCCGTAGCCGAGTAGATGCCCAGCCCGATCACCAGCACGAATATAATAAAAATCGTCGTCGGACGATTTACAACCGTCTTTGTAATACTCATATTTCCCTACTCCAGTGTATCATCGCCGGCCAACGGCGGGGCCTCTTCAACGACCCTTACCTTCGACCCTTCTTCCAGCAGTGTCTGACCGCGGTAGACCACTTCGGCGCCCGGCAGGAGCCCCTCCATGATCTCGAGCTTCTGGTCTATCTGTATACCGGTGACAACCTTCCGCCTTCGGGCGGTTCCCGTCTCATCCCCGCCGGACCGTTCGACTATGAATACAAAATCCTCACCGAAACGCCGTACAAGACAGTCGGCGGGGATCTTCACCACCCCTTCCTTCTCTTCGGTAATGATCTTCACTTCGCCGAACATGCCCGCCTTCAGCAGATCGGTATCGTTCCCGATAGAAATTTTCACCTCCAGGGTCCGTGACAGAGGATCGATTACGGGGCTCAATTCCTTGATCTTCCCCCCGAAAGTCCTGCCCGGAAAGGCCTCGAAAAGCATCTCAACCGGCAGCCCGACCTCCATCTTTGAAACGAATTTTTCCGCAACGTAGACCCGTACCTCCAGATCGCTCATATCGCTGATCTGAGCGATCGGCACCTGCTGTGAAACCGTACTTCCCACCTGTACCGGAATGCTGGTCACCGTGCCGCTGATGGCCGCCTTGACGGGGCTGGCGGTGAACTGCATGCCGGGCCTGGAAGGATCCACCTCGGCAATAACCTGGTCCTTTCGAACCCGCTGTCCGACCTCCACGTAGATCTTCGAGAGCTTCCCCGCGGTATCCGGGTACGTGTCGACCTTGCGGGAAGCCGTCACATCACCGTTCAGTTCCAGATAATCCCGTATCTGTCCCTCGACGGACTTGATCGTACTGACCGCGAAAACGGGTTCGTTCTCCTCCGCCGTTTCTCCGGGTCCTGCCGGACCCTGCGCCTCACCGGCAGACGCCGAACCAGACGCAGCGCCGGCGTCTCCGCTATTTCCGCCATTTGCACCGCGGCTGCAGCCGGTGACGCCGACAATTAAGAAAATCACGGCCGCACCGAGCAGCACAGCCATGCCGATCCGCCTGTATTTCAAACCCCATCCTTTTTGCATGCTTCTATCCTCTCTCCATTTTATTCAGTAATCAGTGTATCCATGTTGTTGTTCAGCTGATATTCGAGATCGATCAGAGCGCTCAGGTAGTTGTACTTCTCTTTGAGTACCTCTACCTGCGCCGTCTTCAAGTCGATCTCGGCGTTCTCTACCTCCAGCAGCTCCCGGCTGCCGGCATTGTAGGCCTCCTCGGCCATCTCGTACGCCCGCCGCGCAAGATCCACGTTCAGTTCGAGGGCCTCCAAAGTATCCCGGGACTTCTTCAACTGTTCCACCGTCGCGTCCACCTCCATCTCCGCTCCCCTGACGGCCTGCATCAGCCCGATTCTGGACAGCTCGATGCTGTCCTTCAGGTCCCGGATCCCCACCTGGGTCTGGGAAAACGGCAGAAAGCCGTCGAGGGACAGCGCGATCGTCGCTCTGAACATACCGCTCCGCTGGTTCCACTCATAGTCCCCGCCGAACCATGGATCGCTCCAGGGATCCCCGCCGAAAGTCGGGTCCAGGCTGTATCCGAGAATCAGCTGCGGGGTGTAGACCTGGAGCTTCGTTGCCTTCAGCTGGTTCTCCAGGGAATTGATGGAAACCAGCATCGATTGTATATCCAGCCGGTCCGCCAGATACCGATCGATCAGCTCATCAGCATCCACATCGACCGCCTCCGCGTCGATGGACCCCTCCAGCTCGATCTCCCGGTCGAATTCCATCCCCAGGGTCATCTTGAAACCCTGCACCGCCTGGCGGTAACCCAGATCCATCGCCTTCAGCTGCGGCTTGAGATTCTCCCAGGCCACCCGGGCGCTCAGCACCGTCAGTTCCGGCACCATCCCGTTCTCGTAATTGATCAGGGCCTGCTCATAACGGCGCTCGGCGGCATTAATATTTTCCACCATCAGCGCGCGGTTCTCCTGCATGAGCAGCAGGCTGTAATAACTCTTCCGCACATCCCGCACGATCTGCTTCCGGGCCTGCTCGTAGGAAATCCTCCCCGCCTGATAATCGATCTGCGTCGCTTTGACCCCGTTGTAGAGCGCCAGATTGAGGGTCAGGGAAAAATCCAGCCCCCCGGACACGGACCATTGGGAAGGACTTAAGAGCTGCTCCGCGTTCATCCGGCCAAGGGTGCCGCTGGCCTGGACCGTGGGGACGAAACGGTTCCAGGCATACTCTTCCGCCCGTTTTTTCATCCCCATCTCGATTGCAGCGCTCCTGATCTGGAGATTGTTCTCCAGGGCATACTCGACCGCCTTCTCCTCCGTCAGCGTGACCGCGGAATCCCCGGAACCGCCGATGTTTTTTTCCATCATCGCCAGAGCCCGGACATCTTCGGAACTCAGCCCGTCCAGGACAACAGGTCCCCTCTCTTCCTGCCCGGCGCTCAGAGGACCTGACTGCACCGCGGAGTCCTGCTGCCCCCCCGCGAATACCATGGCCGGCAAAAGAAATAGTAACGCTATACCAACTATGTAACCCGATTTAACCCTCATTCTGTCACTCTCCTTTTTTCATGTAACCCATTCATATCCTATTTCTGTCACTTTTTTATGAGGGCGCTCCCCTTCGCGTGTTTTTTTCAAAAAACATCAAACAACCATTCACTCCCCGGGGGGCACCCTTCTATGCTTTTCCTGCCTGGAACCCCGTACAGAAAAAGTCTGTAGGAGGCCCGCAGCAGTTCCCTGCGAACAGATGCGGAGGGCCGCATGGCGTCAGCCGTATGGAAAATTTCCTGTATCAGAAAATGGTTGATCCACTGCACGAGCATCAAAGGCCCCAGAGAATCCTTTCTCAATTTACCCGTGGAGATCCCTTCATGAAGAAATTCGATATACTCGCTGACTCTGCCCGCAGCATCTTTGGGAACCTCGATTTTATATCCCTGAAATCTGAACCAGTTCATAACCGCCAGTACATCTTTTCTCTGCTCCATATAGGAACTGAACACGACAAAATAAGCGTAGAGCCGTTCTTCGAAGGTTTCATACCCCTCCGTCTTCTGTAGATAGAGCTGTCCGACCCTCTGGCGCTCACGTTCGATCATTTCCCAGAGCATGTCGTTCCTATTTTTGAAGTGAAAATAGAGACTGCTCTTGCTCATCCCCGCTTTCCTGGCAATTTTGTCGAGTGAAGCTTCCCACAGCCCCACCTCGCCAACCACCTCTGCGATCGCGGCGAAGAACCTGTCCGGCTCTAAAAGTTCTCCTCGATCAACCAGGCAATGGTCTTCAATGTGCTGAAAATCGAGTTGATCCAACGGCGCTCTACCGGCAAATCCTTCTTTGATAATCTTCGCATTCAAAGCTTCCACATCTGCAGCCCTTATAGGTTCAAAAGAAAAAGTACTAACACCGCTGTGGAACAACAAGAAAATTGCCGCGGAGAAAATATAATTCTGCACGGTTTGAACAACCGCCGGCTGCCATCTGAACTCACTCCCAAGTTGATTAATCGGAAAAATATCTTTCTGAAACTGCCTCAATTTTTTCAGAGTCTCAAAACTCTCCTCCGAATGCGGTATGAAGTAGATGAAGATAAAGCGGTAGTACCAGTAGTTCTCGATGTAAAACCCGAGTACGATCTTCTGATAGAGTTCAAACCGTTCACTGAAATCCTTGCCCTCAGCCTTTTCCTGCACCTCGACACACAGGTTCTGATGCACCTGAAGGAGGTACTCCTTCATCGCCTCCAGGATACTGTCTTTCCCGTCGAAATAGCGATAGAGGGCTGTCTTACTGATGCCTATCGCTTCCGCCAGAGAATTCAGGGAGGTATTGAAAAAACAGTTCTCTCCCCAGACCCGGAAGGCTTCCTGGATTATTTCCTGTTGTTTTGCCGTAAATTTTGTGGTTTCCATATAAGTTACCGACCGTTCGGTAACTTGAATATATCTACTTCGCCCCTCAAAATCAACCAGTATGCAGAAAAATGGTGAAAAAACATACTTAACCCTTTACTATATAATCAAAAGAATACTGATAGCGCATTATTACCCGCTTATCCGTTACAGTAGAAAAAAATAATGCTTTTTTAACACCAAGCTTCGACAAACTATATTTTTCATATCAAAAATATGTTATTCTGTACTCATAATTAATAACTCAATCTGCTTAAGGAGCTCCAA